>JAZNUD010000016.1:0-43721 GCA_045592085.1 Acutalibacteraceae bacterium
CCGGCCATGCTGACTATATCAAGAACATGATCACAGGTGCTGGTCAGATGGACGGCGCTATCCTTGTTATCGCTTCAACAGACGGCCCCATGGCTCAGACAAAGGAACACCTTCTTCTTGCTCGTCAGGTTGGCGTTCCCAAGATCATCGTTTTCATGAACAAGGTTGACCAGGTTGACGACCCCGAACTTCTCGAGCTCGTTGAAATGGAAATCCGTGAAACACTTGCTGAGTACGGCTTCGACGAAGAAGCTCCCATCATCAAGGGTTCAGCTCTCCAGGCTCTCAGCTATGAAGGCGGCGACACAAGCGCTGACGTTCTTGCTCCCATCTGGGAACTCATGGCTGCAGTTGACGAATATATCCCCACACCCGACCGTAAGGCAGACCTTCCCTTCCTTATGCCCGTAGAAGACGTATTCACAATCACAGGCCGTGGTACAGTTGCTACTGGTAGAGTTGAAAGAGGTCAGCTCAAGACTTCAGAAGAAGTTGAAATCGTTGGTCTTACTGACGAAAAGAGAAAGACTGTTGTTACAGGTATCGAAATGTTCCGCAAGATCCTCGACTATGCTGAGGCTGGCGACAACATCGGTGCTCTCCTTCGTGGTGTTCAGAGAACAGAGATCGAACGCGGTCAGGTTCTTTGCAAGCCCGGTTCAATCAACCCCCACACAAAGTTCAAGGGTCAGGTTTACGTTCTTACAAAGGAAGAAGGCGGCCGTCATACTCCCTTCTTCAACAACTATCGTCCTCAGTTCTATTTCAGAACAACTGACGTTACAGGCGTAATCAGCCTTCCCGAAGGCACAGAAATGTGCATGCCCGGCGATAACGTTGATATGGATGTTGAACTTATCACTCCCATCGCTATCGAAAAGGGTCTCCGCTTCGCTATCCGTGAAGGCGGCAGAACTGTTGGTTCAGGCGTTGTTATCGAAATCAACGAATAATTAAAAAATCCTTTTTTGGGGAGCAACCGCAAGGCTGCTCCCTTTTTTGTTATATTTATATTGCGAAAACCTGAAAAAGATTATATAATATAACTGCAAAGGAGGAGATAAAATGAGCTTTAATGAAGAATACGAAAACAACCTCATCGGTTCAGAAGAACAGCCGTTGGAGCAGGAGCAGCCAGAGCTCGGAATGAAATGGTTTAAATTCCTTATTTATTTTATGCTGTTTTTCAGTGCGTTTGAGGACCTTTTGCAGTCATTGGTACTGTTTTTTAACTACGAAAATGAGTTTCTCGGTTTTGAATACTTTTTCTACGGTGAATTAAGATGGCTCGGAATCCTTTTTGCAGTTATATGGCTGGCGATTGCGGCTTACACAATTTATATCCGATTCCGCCTTGCAAAGTTCAGAAAAGGCGCACCGAAGCAATATATCATCTATGAAATTGTCAATCAGGCAGTGTTCCTGATATTCTCCCTTGCGGGTGAATTTGCTGTGGGTCAGTCGGATATGATGATTGCAAGCATGATAGGCGGCGTAATCGGCAGCGTTCTCGGCGGCTTTGTTTATATCTATCCCAATATAATTTATTTCAAAAAACGAGACCATCTTTTCGTGAATTAAAAAAAGACTCCCTGAATTTTTTTCAGGGAGTTTTCATTTTACTGTTTAATTATTTTCTGATGCCTTCCTGAACGGAAATGTGGGCGCAGATTTTGAGCATTTTAGATATTTCTTCGCCATAATTTGGGAGATAAAACGGATTGTCGACAACGCATTCGTTGAAAATCATCTCATAGAAGCAGCAGCTTGCAAGGAAGCAGCCCATATCGTTGCCGTGGAAGCCGTCAACCGTCAGTCTGTCACCGATGGGAAGCTGTCTTGCGGTCTGCCAGGCTCTGCCGCTGGGTATAATCAAGTCGATGTCCGCTTCGTCCGCTGCCTCAACGTAGCATTCTGTAAGAGCACGGTACATTTCGTCCTGATTGTTGTTATAGGTAGGGAAAGCAGGGTGGAGCGAATCCTTTGCATATGCCCAGGTCTGGTGGAGCATAATTTTTGCCTGCGGCTGCACCATTCTGCAGTATTCTGTCAACTCGGAAAGATAGGGCGTATAGCTTTCTCTCACTCCGCTCAGGGCACTGCCCTGCTGAAGGGTGATAACGTCCCATTCCTCGTCCTCAACCGCCTCGTGGAGCGCTACGCCGTCGGGACGGCTCATTTCTGTTTCAAAGGGAAGATAAACCTCGTAATCGTAGGCATCTTTTTCTTCCCGCCAGTTATTCCAATGCTGCTCAAGCGAGCATCCGCCGATAAAAAGGTTGCAGAGAAGAAGCTCCTTGCCCGTTGCCTTTGCAAGGTGGGGCAGGAATTTATGTGCATTTGTCGAAAAGCTGTTGCCGATTGATAAAACGTTCATTATGACCTCCGACAGTTAGTTTTTCTTTTTGAGATATATTGCGGAAACCGCCTGTGAAAGTGCGAGAATCATCATAAAATACTGAAGCGGCTTGAAGCCGTAGAAAAGGCAGTCCGTCATACCGCAAAGAAGGAATCCCGAAACGGATGCAAAAAGAGTAACGCCGTATTCCTTCTGCTTTGCGCCGAGCTTTATGAGTCTGATAATAGTAATTGCGAAAACAACGAATATTGCGGCAAGGAGAATCGGGCCGAGAATGCCGTGCTCAACCCACGCCTCAAGGAAGATGTTGTGAGCGTGCGGCTGCTTGACGCCGTAGGTGTTGTGAAGCATCTGACGCACGTTGTCAAAGCCTGTGCCGTAGCCCATAATCGGCTTGTTTTTAATCATATCGATAACGGCTGCCCAGAGGTCTTTTCTGGTGTTGACGGAAATATCTTTACTGCTGAAAACCGTAAGCAAACGCTTGACGGTGCCGTTGAATACAACAAGAATTCCGCAGGCGCTGACACCGCCGACGGCAAGGAGAGTCTTGAGCTTTTTGCCGCCGTGGAAAAGGAGAATTGCGAAAACGAGTACGGCATAAACGTAAGGACCTCTTGAATAAGAGCAGGCGATTCCGCCAAGACTTGCAACGAGGCAGAAAAGTCCGAGAAGGCGCTGCTTTTTATCCTCAAAGCAGAGGAAAACGTGAGCCGCAAACGGGAAAAGCATAATTTCCGCCGTTGCGAAGAAGAGGGGATTGGAATATGTACCGCAAGCCCTTGTGAGGAATGAGTGGAAGGTGGTCGAGCCCATTTTTGAGGTAATGAATTCGGGCAGGAAAACAACCAGCTTTTCAACGCCGAAATCAATAAAGCGCCAGAAGGGGTTGAAATATCGGCTGAGGTCCTCGTTGATGTGGTAAAGCACCATCTGACCGACACCGATGCATCCCATAATACCTGCGCCGAGTGCACCGCAGAAGATGATGCGGTTAACGTCATCCTCGGTTTCAACTGTTTCGGTGAAGAAATAATATCCTGCAAACATCATCGACCATAAGCCGATGCTTGCAAGCGAAGAAATAATTGAGGAAGTCCAGATTGTTGAAACAAGCATCCACGCAATATAGACGATGATGCTGATGCCGATATCGCCGAAGGCAGGCTTTTTCTTCGATTTTATTCTGTTAATCAGCACAAGAATAAAGCTGATAATTGTGAAAAACGGGCCGATATATTCGGGCATAAGTCCTGCAAGCAGAAACGTTACGGGAGCAACGTTGCCGAGTTTATTGCCCTTTTTGCGATTGAGTATTTCAGTCATGACCGTCCTCCTTTTCACACTTTTCTTCGTTCTTTTTCTCTTTGGATTTTGAAATTTTATTATAAATCAGCGAGCAGACAACGCTGAGAATACCCGTTGCCGCAAAGATGATGATTGCAAGGGTATAGTTTTTATTGAGAATTTCCTGGCCGCACCAGGTAGACGTGATAATCGACGGTATGCGCGCGATGCCCGTGATGAGCAGGAATTTTTTCATATTGAGCTTTGTCAGGGCGGCGGCATAGGTGAGCACGTCCTTAGGTGTGCCCGGAATGAGATAGATGAAAAAGAGCGTGTAGTAAACCTTTTTCTCGTCCTTGAGAAAACCGAGTGATTCGATTTTTTCAATCGGAATGAATGCGCTGACAAGCTTTTTGCCGAAAACCCTTGTCAGGGCGATTATCACGAAGGAGCCGATCATCGTTCCGAGCAAACACAGAGCAAGTCCGCCCCAAGTGCCGTAAAGCAATCCCGAGCCGATTTCAAGAGGCTCTGCAGGGATGATTTTGATAACCGTCTGGAAGGCTCTGATGGCAACGAAAACCCATTTGTCAAAGCCCCTGAACTGCGAAAGGAAGGCTTTCAGACTTTCGGTGTTGCCGAAGATTTCATAGAGCTGCTTGCCGTATCTGAAATAAAAATAAGCAAACACGCCTGCCATCAGCAGACAGACCGAAACAGCCCCCACACGCTGCAGGAGCTGAACTTTGCGCTGATAATTATTTTCGGAATCAGAAGGTTTTGTTTTTTTCATAGAATTCTCCGAGCTTGCCCTTGTAATCGGGTTCGTTCCAGGGCTTGTGCTTTCCGTTGAAATGTATGATAACGGTATTGTTTCTTATCCAGCCGATATCAATGCGTTTGTTTCCTGCGGATTTTTTTCCGTAGTGGGAGAAGGTTTTCTCGTCGAGGTTGTAGATTCGCTCGTCAAGGGCGAGTATTCTGCCGCCGAACATCGCATTTACAACGTCCTGGTCGGCAAGGAAAAGCGTGCGGATATTTTTCTGAATAAACGCAAGAATCTGACTGACCGTAACGTGTTTTCTCCATTTTTTCAGGTCAATGAGCATAACGCCTGCGTTGATATAGCGGTTTTGTTTGCTTTTATTCAAGCCCAGACGAAGAAGATTGACTGATTCGTTGAAGCCGTAAAGATGTCCGCAGCCTGCAATGATATTCAGACCGAGGTCTGTGTTATAGAAGTCGGAAAGGTCACCGTTGACGGCGATATCGGGATCGAGATAAAGCAGGCGGTCAACGCTTTCGGGCAGAATATCGCCGATAAGCAGGCGGTAATAGGTTGCCTTGCTCAGTCTGCTCAGGACGGGTGCACCCGAAAAAATCTCCTCGTCAACAAATACTCTGTGAATCGTTGCGTCGAGATTTCCGAGAGCCTTTTCCATCATTGCGAAGTCATCCTCCGTAAGGGAGGAATATGCAACGTAAATGTCAAAGCTGTTGCCGCTGTTTGTTGCCGCAAGAGAGTTGAACATAACGCAAAGCGGATGTATATAATTGAAATCAAGTGAAACAAATAAATTCATGGCAAATCCAATCATCTGCGCAAAGCGCAATCATAATCAAGTGAAAAATGAAGAGTGAAAAGTGAACAGTTTCGGGTGAGTGTTTCCACAAAATTTTACCGTTCGCTTTCAGCTTTTCACTAATGGCGAATATTTTTACATAGTTATTATATATTATATCAATAAGAATATTTAAAGTCAATAAATATTAAAACATTGTAAACAGCCTGTTAACGGGAAAGGGGAGCAGGGAATTTGTGACTATATTGTTAATTTTAGCAAAAGCTCTTGACACTACGCAATAAAGGGTCTACAATACAAATTAGCACTCGGGGGTAAAGAGTGCTAAAACAAACAGTATTATAATTTGGAGGTAAATAGATATGACACTCAAACCACTTGCTGACAGAGTTGTTGTCAAGCTCGTTGAAATCGAAGAAACAACCAACAGCGGCATCATCCTTGCACCCTCAGCTCAGGAAAAGCCCCAGATTGCAGAGGTTATCGCAGTCGGTCCCGGCGGAATCGTTGACGGTAAGGAAGTTGAAATGTACGTCAAGGTTGGCGATAAGGTAATCACAAGCAAATATTCGGGCACAGAGGTTAAGCTCAACAAAGAGGAATTCACCATTGTCCGCCAGAGCGATATTCTTGCTATTGTAGAATAAGGAGGTAATATATAATGGCAAAGCAGATTATTTACGGCGAAGAAGCCAGAAAGGCTCTCCAGGCAGGCGTTGACAGACTTGCCAACACAGTTAAAATCACACTCGGTCCCAAGGGCAGAAACGTTGTTCTTGACAGAAAATACGGTGCACCCCTTATCACAAACGACGGTGTTACAATCGCAAAGGAAATCGAGCTTGAAGATGCATTCGAGAATATGGGTGCACAGCTCGTAAAGGAAGTTTCAACAAAGACAAACGATGTTGCAGGCGACGGCACAACAACCGCAACTCTTCTTGCCCAGGCTCTTATCAGAGAGGGTATGAAGAACGTTACTGCAGGTGCAAATCCCATGGTAGTCAGAAAGGGTATGGCAAAGGCTGTTGAGGCTGCTGTTGCTTGCCTCAGAAGAAACGCAAAGCCCGTTTCCAGCTCCGAAGATATCGCAAGAATCGGCACAATTTCTTCGGGTGACGAAGAGGTCGGCAGATTCATCGCAGACGCTATGGAAAAGGTCACCTCCGACGGCGTTATCACCGTTGAGGAGTCAAAGATTGCAGTTACCGAGGCAGAGGTTGTTGAGGGTATGCAGTTTGACAGAGGATATATCTCTCCCTATATGGTAACAGATACCGAAAAGATGGAAGCCGTTATTGACGATGCACTCGTTCTTATCACAGATAAGAAGATTTCAAGCATTCAGGACCTTCTTCCCCTTCTTGAGCAGATTATGCACGCAGGCGGCAAGCTTGTTGTTATCGCAGAAGATGTTGAGGGCGAAGCTCTTTCAACAATCCTCGTAAACAAGCTCAGAGGCGTATTTACCGTTGTTTGCGTCAAGGCTCCCGGCTTCGGAGACAGAAGAAAGGAAATGCTTCAGGATATCGCTATCCTTACAGGCGGCGAAGTTATCACCTCAGACCTCGGTCTTGAGCTTAAGGATACAACCCTTGCACAGCTCGGCAGAGCCCGTCAGGTCAAGGTTTCCAAGGAAAACACAATCATTGTTGACGGTGCAGGCGAAAAGGCTGATATCGCGGCAAGAGTCGGTCAGATCAAGCTTCAGCTTGAAAACACCACCTCCGATTTTGACAGAGAAAAGCTTCAGGAAAGACTTGCAAAGCTTTCAGGCGGCGTAGCTGTTATCAAGGTCGGTGCAGCAACAGAAACAGAAATGAAGGAAAAGAAGCTCCGCATCGAGGACGCTCTCGCAGCAACCAAGGCAGCTGTTGAAGAAGGCTGCGTAGCAGGCGGCGGTGTTGCTCTTCTCAACACAATTGCAGACGTCAAGGCTCTTCTTGAAGCAACTGAAGATGCCGACGAAAAGACAGGTATCAAGATTGTGCTCAAGGCTCTTGAGGAGCCCGTACGCCAGATTGCCGCAAACGCAGGTCTTGAAGGCTCTGTTATCGTCAATGCTATTCTTTCATCAAATGAAATCGGCTACGGCTATAACTTTGCAACAGACGAATACTGCAATATGGCTGCAGCAGGTATCCTTGACCCCACAAAGGTAACACGCTCAGCTCTCCAGAATGCAGCATCGGTTGCAGCTATGGTGCTCACAACAGAGAGCCTTGTTACCGATAAGCCCGACCCCGCAGCAGATGCGGCACAGGCAGCAGCAATGGCAGCTCAGGGCGGCGGAATGTATTAATTCCCGTTAATAAACAATACGGCACAGCACTGTTTTTTCGGTGCTGTGCTTTTTAATTTGTTAAGTGAAAAGTGAAGAATGAATAATGAAAAGTTAAGGGTCTGCGACGAATATTGTATTGCGGACGATTTATGAATCGCCCCTGCCGAATAACAATGGGTACGGGTGAAACCCGACCGAAACCGTTCACTCTTCACTGTTAGTTATTCACTGAATAAAGAATTATTTACCGACTGTTAATAATTAACTTGCCATATTGATTTGACAATTGAGAGTTTTTGTGGTAAAATTCCTTTATCAATCGCCTAAAATGCAATATTTTATAAAACAGGAGGACAAAAAAATGAAAAAAGTCAAGTCATTTCTTGCCGTACTTATGGCTCTCATCATGAGCATGAGCTTTGCTTCGATGGCTTTTGCTGCCGACGTTGCTGAAACCGACGCCGCAAACGGCGTTGCTTCGGGTGCAGATGCTTTTGCTATCGGTGATACCGTAACCGGCAAAATCAACAGCTCTGAAGACGTGGATTTCTTCACCTTCACAACTGCCAAGGCAGGTCTCGTTACCGTTACCCTTGAGCACGCAGCAAAGGAAGAGGCAACAGGCACTTATTTTGCAGTTGAAATCCTTGATGCTGACAGCAACGCAGTTGCTTCATTTTCAGCAGCAGCAAACACTGCAACCGTTTCTTCACCTGCTTTCGGTGCAGCAGCAGGCAAGTACTTTGTTAAGGTAACAAAGGGTTCGGTTTGCGACTCAACAGTTGAGTATAAGCTCACTGCAGCTATCAACGAGGACGTACTTTGCGAGTACGAATCAAACAACACACGCGAAAAGGCAACTGAAATCGAGCTTTCATCAAAGGTAAGCCTCAAGAAGTATAACGGCACTCTCCCTGCAGGCGCTACTGACGTTGACTATTATAAGTTCGAAATTGAAAAGCCCGGATATCTTTACATCTTTGTTGAAAACGATGCAAACTTCAAGGGTGAATATGCCGTTGAGCTTGAAACATATTCAGAGGGCAGCAACGGTCTTGCTGAGTGGAAAAAGTTCGGCAAGTTTGAGGTTTCAAAGGAAGATGCAACAGTCAAGAGCCCCAGCATCGGTGTTGCAGGTAACTCCGAATATTATATTTCCGTAACAGGTACAGAGGGCGGCTACAAGCTTTACGTTGTTTACGTTGAGGATGCACAGTCCGAGGCAGAATACAACGATGCTATGGCTTTCGCAACAGCTCTCCCCGAAAAGGCATTTATCTACAGCTCAATTTTCGATAAGAACGACGTTGACTTCTACGAAATCAAGGTTGCAGAAAAGACAAAGTATACCGTTAAGGTTACAGCTGACCCCAAGACAGTTACAACCGACGCTCAGTGGAAGGTTTCTGTTGTTAACTACAATAACGAAGTTGTTGCAGGTCCCGTAAGCGCTACAAAGACCGCCGCAGCATCAGTTGAGCTTTCAGGTCTTGAAGCAGGTACATACTACGTTAAGGTTGAAGCAGGCGATATTCTTAACACGAACATCTACACCGTTGAATTTACAAACGACGGCGCAGACACTTCAAATATGACCTTCAAGGAGCTTCTTGGTGCAATCAAGTGGAAGACCCTTCTTGATAACTTCTCAAGCTGGATCGGCAGCGTTAATTTCGGCAAGATTGTCAAGGATATTTTTGCAAGCATCGTTGCTCTCTTCGCATCTATGGGTTAATCCGAAATCATTGCGGTGAAAAGGTTGACCCGTAACCCCTGAATAAATCGGATTATTGCGGTGCATTATCACGGAAAGTATTGGTAATGCACCGCTTTCTGTTGAAAAAATTTGCAACGCCGTCGGTGTTGCTGTAAAGGAGAATTGCTTTACATGGGATTTGATAAAAACTTTGAACCCGTACTCAGATTTATGGTTGTCAGCGACGTCCATTATAAGGACGAGCACACCGTTGAACGTGACCGTATGGCGTGCGCAATACGCACAGCGAATGCACTGAGCGAGAAAGAAAGCTATGATAAGCTGGATGCGCTTTACGTTGTCGGTGATTTTGCAAACAGCGGCACAAGACCGCAGATGGAGGCATTCAAGGCAACTCTTGAAAGCAACCTCAGACCCGGCACAGACTACACTCTTTCTCTTGCAAGCCACGAATTCGGCTCGGAGGGTGAGCAGGCGGCGCTTGATAAGTTTGCCGAAATTTTCGGTCAGGAGCCCGATTCACACAAGGTTATCAACGGGTTCCATTTTATCAGCGTGACCTGCACAAACGGTTGCCATTTTGATGAGAAAAAGCAGGCTTGGGTGGCAAAAGAGCTTGAAATTGCTGCAAAAGATGACCCGAAACGCCCGATTTTCTTCTTCCAGCACCCTCATATTATGGGTACCGTATACGGAAGCGCAAACTGGGGTGAGGATGAGCTTACCGCAATTCTGATGAATTATCCCCAGATTATCGACTTCTCGGGACACTCACACGCACCCATCAATGACCCCCGTTCAATTCATCAGAGACATTTCACCTGCCTGGGTACCGGCACTCTCAGCTATTTTGAGCTTGACGAATTCGACAAGGTTTACGGCACGATTCCACCCAATGACGATAACGCTGCACAGATGCTGATTGTTGAGGCTGATGCCGATAACAGAGTCAGAATCTATCCCTACGACCTCATTACGGGCAACTTCTTCCCGTTCACATGGAAGATTGATTCTGCGTGGGACGTTGACAGCTATCTCTATACCGATGCACGCTACAGAACGGAAAAGGCTCCGTGGTTTGAGGAAGGTGCAAAGCTCGAAATCAAAGATGTAAAGGCGAATGGCTTTACAGTTGAGTTCGACCAGGCGAAGGTTGAAGATGAGTACGTTGACGATTATAACGTCTACGTAAAGACCCCCGACGGCGTTACGGTCCGCAACTCGACAATCTGGAGCGAATATTATTTCTATAATATGCCCGAAAAGCTGAGCGTATCCTTTGACGGACTTGCTTCGGGCGAATACCGTGTTGAAATCTATGCAAACAGCTTCTGGAAAACACGCAGCAAGCAGCCGCTTGTAAGCGATATCATCAAACTGTAAACTGAATTATTCAGCGGATGACGAAAAATTCGTTGTCCGCTTGATTTTTTTCGAAATATATATTAAAATAACTATCATATGTACTACCCTAACCGAATCAGATAAACGAAACGGATGGTGAAATATATGGCAGAGGATGTTAAGACGGTCTCCGAAAACACTCAGGATGAGGATGCGGTCATACGCCAGTTCAACAATCAGAATAAAAGTTATCTCAGCCCCAAGCACTACGTAGCCTATATTCTTTCGGGTATGGGCGATACTATGTGGAATACGTTCAGCTCAAAGCTTTTCTTCTTTGCCACGCAGTTCCTTGGAATCAATGCGAAAACCTGGGGTCTTGCCGAAACGGTGAGCTTCATTGCCGATACCGTCGACAATGCCTTTTCGGGTCTTATCATTGACAGAACGAGAACACGTTGGGGCAGGGTGCGACCCTATATCATTCTCACGCTTCCTTTCTGGGTAATCGGCTCGCTTTCGCCTTGGCTTCTTCCCTCGCAGATGACCCAGCTTTCTCTTTTCGTTGCGCTCCTTGCATTCCACTATATCGCATCAATCGCAAGATCGTTCTACGATACCAGCTATCAGATAATTCTTTTCAACATAACCCCCAACCCCATTGAGAGAAACCGCCTTATCGCAACGGATGCCTATGCGGACCTTGTCGGCGTATGGATTCCGTCTCTTTTCTCGGGTATTGTTGTTGATTTCCTGCCGAAGCTTATCGGCGTAGGCTCAAGAAGCGTTTATACGGGCGGCGCAATATTCTTTGCGGTGTGCGTTATCATTTTCAGAACGTACGGCTTCTTCTCGTTAAAGGAAAGAATGCCTCTTTCCACAAGGCAGGAAATGAAACAGATGGGTCTTGTGCAGACTATCAAATCCATCGGTACCTGCCGACCTATGTGGGTGCTTCTCATCAAGAATTTCTTCGGTGTTGGCAAGGCTACGGGCACGATGGTTGAGGATTTCTTCTGGCTCAATTGTATGGGCAGACTTTCTTACGGCACGATTGCAGGTCTTTTCACGGGTCTGCCGAGCTATTTTGTTTTGCCTCTTGCTCCGAAGCTTACCAAAAAGTTCGGTCTGAGAAATCTTGCGGCAGGCAGCTATATGTTCTGCGGTATTTGCTATTTCGTTATGTGGATAATCGGCTACAAGCCCTTCGGTGAGGATCATTTCATTCTCAACCTTATCTGGATTATCTTTGCGCTGACCATGTGCGGTTCGCTCAACAGTATCCAGAGATATTGCGGAACGGCTCTCAACGGTGACCTTTACGATTACGTTGAATGGAAATCGGGTATCCGAAACGAAGCAACGATTACTGCGGCGATGAGCTATTTCAAGCTTATCTCCGATGCGGCGGCAAAAATGATAAGTGCGTTTGCCGTTGCCGCAATTCATTACGTTCCCCTTATTGATGCCAACGGAATTCAGGTGCCGCAGACCGATGCAGGTATGCTCGCAGGCATCTGGACAGTTTTCGCCCTTGCTCCGGCAATCGGACGTTTTATGAAGGGCGTTACTCTTCTCTTCTTTAACGTCCACGGCAAAACAAAGGACGATATGATGTATGAACTTGCCCGCATCAGGGCAGCAAAGACCATTGACAGCGGAGAGCTTAACGAAGAATAAGAAATCAGAACTGCAGGATGCTTTATCCTGCAGTTTTTCTGTATTTGAAATATAATGAAGTTTATATATTTTTTCGTTAAAATGACCGAATTTGAGTATGAAAAATTTATATTATTAATATAATAATATATTAAAAAAGACTTGAAAAAAAACGCTCCGTATGTTAAAATGACTTGTATTATATGAAAGTGTCTGCAAAATAGCTTTCATAAGAGTTCAAGGAGGAAACGCATATGACTCTCTTCAAGAAATCATTGGCTGTGCTTCTTGCATTGACAATGATCTTCAGCACAATGTCAGTTATGGGTTATGCGGCTGACGACGTTACAGTCAAGTACTATACCCATATGAATGCTGACGGAACAATCGGTACCCACAACGGTAACAACGGCTTTGAATTCGTTGTTAAATTCTACCGTTGGGCAGTTAAGGATGACAAGGGTACTTCCGAAACAACCGACGACGTTTACGATTGGGTTGAGACCGACAGAGCAAAGCCCGGTGAAGACGTTCAGGCAAGAGTTTTTGTCGGTACTGAATATCCCACATATTCAAACGTTACCGCAGCAACAACTTATGACAGCCGATATCTGACTGCCAAGCACAGCGGTACTTACGACCTCATCGTTAACCCCTCCCATTCCTCCGGCCTTTCAATCGGCGGTGTTCAGGGCGGTTCGGTTTACGAGAATCCTTACACACAGAACAGACTCAGACTCACCAATAAGAAGAGTTTCTTCAACAAGCCCGGTCAGGAGCTTGATGATAACGGTAAGGTTGTTTCAGAATCCTACTACCTTCCCAAGAATTATTTCTACGGTGAAGACGGCTCTACACTCGTTAAGGGTCTTGTCGTTGCAAACGCACAGCTTTCCGGAACAAATACCGGTGCTACACCGTTTAACGTGAACGATTGGGTTTATGCAATCAACTTTACGGTTAACAACGACAGCTACGTTAAGACTCCCGGCAACAAGGGTTACGCTGAAGTTCCCCTTGAGCTTGCTAACCAGAAGAAGATTTCTGCAGAGTCCAACGCAATGGGTATCACAGAAGTTCCCAGATTTGAGAAAGGCTCTGTTGATACTCAGTTCGGCAGTGAGTCTCTTACCGACTTTGATGCTTACGGTAAAACAACCACAGGTTATATCAGCGTTTTCAGCAACATAACCTTTGACGCTGTTGCAGAAGAAGGCGGTTATTTTGCAAGCGGCGAATCAATCGAAACAATCCCCGGTGTTATCGGTGAATCGGTTGATGACAGCGGCCTTTCAATTGCCAACAGCTCAAACAAGGACTTTATCGGCTGGTCACTCACAAAGGGCGGCGAAGTTATCACTGACGATTTCAAGCTCGGCTATGAAGATATCACTCTCTATGCCGTTTGGGAAGACAGCGACGTTGAAACTTACTACACCTACGAGATATACCAGATGAAGGAAGACGGTACTTATCCTGACAAGCCTTTCTCCCAGCAGATTTATCACGCAGCGGATGAAAGCGTCAGCATCAAGGAAACAGATGCTCCCGAAGGCTTCTACCTTGATACCAAAAAGGATAATGTTCTCAGCGGAGTAGTCAATGCCAACAACTCAACAGTCCTCAGAGCTTATTTTGCAAGAAATCAATATACGGTAACTTACCATTATTCAGATAACAACGGACCTCAGAAGGATATCCTTAACGTCTATCACGGACAGGTTCTTCCCGGATTCGAAGCAGTCGGCGGCGGCGAGCCTGTTGTTCCCGGTAAGGAATTCATCGGCTGGTCACAGAGCGAGAACGAAAACATCGCTCCTCCCGTTGTAATGCCTATGGAAAACGTTGAGCTTTATCCGATTTATGAGGATATCGTTTATACTTACGTTTACGATGCAAACGGCGGTGAGTTCACAGACGGTGAAACACTCAAGAGCTTCGTTTATAAGTACGGCGACACTCCTGCAGAGTTCAGTCAGATTCCCGTTAAGGCAGGTTACGAATTCACCTGCTGGGATATCGATGCTCCTGCAACCGTAACAGAAGATCTTACCTTCAAGGCAGAATACGGTATCAGCAAGTACACCGTTAAGTTCGTTGACAGCAAGGGCAACACTCTTTATGAGGATACCTTCGATTACGGCGAAAAGATTTCGGAAGAATATATTCCCGACGGCTACAAGGCAGACGCTTGGACATTTGAAAACGGCGTTAAGGCTGAGTTCCCCTTCGTACTTGAAGATAATGTTGTTCTCACTGCATCAGAAGATGCTAACATCTACAAGGTAACCTTCCTTGTTGACGGTGAGGTTTACGAAGAGTATGAGATCGCAAGCGGCAACGAGGTAATCGTTCCCGAAGAAGATCCCGAAGATAAGACAGGCTTCAAGTTTGTAATGTGGGATCCCGCTCCCGAAGGTCAGTATGTTGATGAAGAGGACCTCGTTTTCGAAGCTATCTACATCAAGGGTGAATATACAGTTTCGTTCGATACAGACGGCGGCACGGCAATCGATTCTATCACCGCTCTTTACGGCGCTCCCATCGCTGACAAGCTTCCCGGCGAAAACGCAACTGCCAAGGAAGGCCACACCTTCATCGGTTGGGATTCCAAGCTTCCCGAAACAATGCCCGGTGAAAACACCGTTATCAAGGCTCTCTGGTCAAAGAACGTTTACAGCGTTAAGTTCGTAAACGGTCTCACAGGCACTGAAATCACAACGGTAACAGGCGAATTCGGCACAGCAGTCAGTGCTCCCGCACTTCCCGAAGAAGCAGGCTACACCTTCGCCTGGGATGTAACTCCTCCCACCTCAATTCCTGCAAAGAATGAAAAGGGCGAAGAAATGAAGAACGGCGGCGTTATGACAGTAACAGCCGTTCCCACAGCAAACGACGTAACAATCACATTTGATACAAATGGCGGCACACCCGCTGAAATGCCTCAGATCGGCGGCAAGGCTCACGCCGGAATCCAGCCTGCCATCACAGATCCCACACCTCCCGAAGGTATGTACTTCGCAGGCTGGGACGACGGCTCAGGCAACGTAATCGAAACTCCCGTTAAGTTCCCTGCAGAAAGCGTTACGCTCACAGCAGTTTATAAGAACAATTTCTACGATGCAATCTACGATGCTGACGGCGGTATTTTTGCAGACGGCACAACAGAAGACAAGAAGTTCTCCGTTGAATACGGCGCAGAAGTTCCTGCTCCTGCAAATCCCACAAAGGCTAATTACATTTTCGCAGGCTGGTCACCCGTTGTAACAACAATGCCTGCAAAGAATGTAACATTCACAGCTCAGTGGACTCCCGTTGAGCCCGTTGGCGCAGTTGATTACACAATCACGGTTTACGCAGTTAACCCCTCAACAGGCGATTATCTCGATCCCATCGTAATCAATAAGAAGGCTGAAAGCGGCACAAAGATTCAGATCCTTGAAAAGGGCAGCACCGTTCCCGAAGGCGTAACAGCAATCTGGTACGAAGACCTTTATAATTCAAACACAAACGTTCCCGATGCAGATAATGCAGGCAACGTTCTTGAACTTACAGTAACTCTCAACGGTAACAACAACCTTGTTGCTTATTTCGAGCTCGAAACCTATTCACTTGTATTCGATGCAAACGGCGGTGAATTCACCGATGCTCCTGCAGGTGATACACGCTACAGCGGCAATCAGTACACCGAAAACGGTACTTACGGTGAAACAGCAGAGCTTCCCGTTGATCCCGAGAAGGATGGCTATGACTTCAAGGGCTGGCAGGACAGCGAAACAAAGTTTATCTACACCGATTCTGTTCCCGCAATCGCAGGTGACGTAGACTACGTTGCAGTCTGGGAAAAGAAGACTTATGACGTAACCTTCACAATTACTGACGAAGAAGGTAAGGTAATCTTCGAAGAAACAGTAACGTTTGACCACGGTGAAGACGTTGTTGCTCCCGATTATGACCTTCCCGACGGTTATAAGTTCTCCGGTTGGGAAATTCCCGCAGACACAAAGGCTGAGGATGCAGATGACTATTCAGCAGAAGCAGACCTCAAGATTTATGACGTTAAGTACGTAGCAACAACAGGCGTACCTGCAGGCGCAACAATTCCTGCTGACGGTACAGCTGTTCACAAGGAAGTAATTGACGTAGAAGCTGCAACAGTTCCTGAAGGCTACACCTTCGAAGGCTGGTTCATCGACAGTATGGACGGTGCAAAGGCAGGCAGCACTTACACAATCAACGCTGCTCCCGTAACCTTCTACGGCAAGTTCACAGCCAACACCTATAACATTAACTTCGACGTTAACGGCGGCGATTATCTCGCTTCAACTCCCGTAGTATTCGGCACTCCCGTTACCAACATCACCGTTCCCACCAAGGAAGGCCACACCTTCGCCGGCTGGGAGGATGCTCAGGGTAACGCGGTAACAGATGATAAGGGTAACGTTCTCGATGCAGACTTCACAATGCCTGCAGGCGACCTTCTCCTCAAGGCAACATGGGAAAAGAACCCCACATATCATAATGTAATTTATTCTTATAATATAGCAGGTATTGCAGAAGTTCCTGCAACAGAAGAAAATGTTCAGGCAGGTACTACTCATACTCTCGCAGCAGCACCCGCTGATACAGAAGATTATAAGTTCACAGGCTGGTATTATAATAATGTTAAGGTAACAGAAATCGTAATGCCTGCAGAGGATGCTTATATCATCGGTATCTGGGAGCGCATCATTCCCGACACCTTTAAGCTTACTCTTGATGCAAACGGCGGTAAATTCGCTGACGGCACAGATGAGAACGTAAGCTATCACGAGAAGGATGCTGATATCAGCTCACTCAACTCACTTGTTCCCACAAGAGAAGGCTATGCTTTCATGGGATGGGGCGATGCTCCTCTCACAACAATGCCCGGTGAAGAAACCACATACGAGGCAAAGTGGGAAGTCGAAAAGTACACAATCATTTTTGAAACAGACGGCGGCACAAAGATTGATCCTATGGAAGTAACCTACGGCCAGCCTGTAATAGCTCCCGCAAATCCCACCAAGGACGGTAACGAGTTCATCAAGTGGTCACCCGCTCTTCCCACAACAATGGGCGATATCGGTGACAACGGTGCAACAATGACAGTAACAGCAATCTGGGCACCTGTTGACACAAGAGACAACCTTATTGCTGATGCAAACGGCGGTACTTACGCTGACGGCACAAGCATCAAGAATCACAAGTTCAACACAGGCGACCTTGTTGACGGTGCAATCGAAGAGCCCACAAGAGAAGGCTATGAATTCGACGGTTGGGACGGCCTCGATGCTGAAGGCAAGATGCCTGCAGGCGACACAACAATCACTGCAAAGTGGATTGCAAAGGTAACAATCGATCCTAACGGCGGTACATTCGCTGACGGCACAACTGCAAAGATCGAAACATCAGGCACATCAATCGACCTTACAGGTAAGCTTCCCGTAACCAAGGACAGAGCTGAATTCATCGGCTGGAAGGATACACTCACCGGCACAATCTATGACGAAATTCCCGCAACAAGCGACCAGCCTCTCAATCTTGTAGCTCAGTGGGATGATGAAGAACAGTATACAGTCACTTACTACGTAGGCAGCAACGTTCATAAGACAGATTCCTACTACGAAGGCGATTCAATCGTTCTTCCCGAAGCTCCCACAGTAACAGGCTTTGACTTTGAAGGCTGGAAGCTCAAGGACGGCACAGACGTTCCTGCAACAATGGGCACAGCAAACCTTGAGGCAATTGCAGTTCTCAATCCTCATAAGCACAACGTAACCTTCTATCTTGACGATGCAAAGACAATCGTTTATAAGGAATATAACGACGTAGCATTCGGTTCAGAGATCGAAGTTCCCGCAGATCCCACTCATCCCACAAATCCCGAGCTTGTATTCGCAGGCTGGAATCCCACAGTTGAGTCGGAGATGCCCGATAATGATCTTGAATACGTAGCAACCTGGACAGAGGTTGGTGAAAGCTTTACAGCTCACTTCGTTGCTGACGGCAAGACACACAGACTCTTCGTTCTTAAGGAAGGCGACGAAATTCCCGAAGTTCCCGATCCCAAGAAGTTCGGATTCAAGTTCGTAGGCTGGGAGCCTGAAGTTCCCGAAACAATGCCCGGCGAAAGCATCGTATTCGAAGCTCAGTGGGAGATTGACAAGACCTTCGCATCAATCATCATCGGCGGCACAGTAATCGGCGGCGGTGCAATCGCAGGTCTCATCGGAACAGGCGCAGTTATCGGCGGCTCAATCATCGGCGGTATCCTCGTTATCTGGGGCGGCGTTGAGCTTGCAAAGAACACCTTCACCGTAACATATAAGGTTGACGGCGAGGTTTACAAGACCTATAAGGTTATTGCAGGCACAAAGATTCCCGTTCCCGCAGATCCCGCAAAGGACGGTAAGGAATTCGCAGGCTGGAATCCTGAAGTTCCCGAGAAGATGCCCAAGGAAAACCTTGTATTTGAAGCAGAATGGAAGTCAGCTTCCGATGTTGAAATTCCCTCAACAGGTTCAGTTTCAGGTATGGCAGCTCTTGCAGCAATCTCGGCAGCAGGCGCAGTTGCAATTCTTGCTACAAGAAAAAAGAAGGACGAAGACGAAGAATAATTTCTTCGGATAAAGTCTGAAAAACGCATAAAAACCCTATAAATAATCGCCGCAGTCTTTATGGCTGCGGCGGTTTTGTTTTGTATGATTGTAAAGTGAAATTGCTTTACACAATCGGACTTTTTGCAGGATTACCCGAAATCAACGGAAAACCTTGATATTATTGGTTGACCAGAGCGTTTATTATCCGTTTAAATATGATTGTAAAGTCGAGAGCCTTTACGGAATCGGGAGCCGTCAGCTTGTATTCACCGAGCTTTTCACCGTTAATTGAGAAGGTGACCGTGCCCAGAATCTGGCCTTTTTCAACGGGTGCGGAAACGTCAACCGCAAGGTCAATCGTCTGCTTGATTTCCCCTTCTTTTCCTTTGGGGATAAGTACCGATTCCGCTCTTGGTACGCTCGGAGTAATCTGCTCTGTTACACCGTTGATAACGTTGACGGCAGGAATCATCTTCGGGTCAATGACGGGAGTGACGGTAGTATAGTTTGAAAAGCCCCAGCTGAGAAGAGCCTTTGCGGTTTCAAATCTGTCGGAGCTGTTTTCACTGCCCATAACAACGGCAATCAGATGCGTGTTGTCCCTTTTGGCGCTTGCCGAAACACAGCAGCCTGCCTTTGCGGTTGTGCCCGTTTTGAGTCCCGTCGTGCCCTCAAAAAATCTCACCAGCTTGTTTGTGTTGACAAGCTCGGTTTCACCGTTTCTGACGGAATCCATCCAGATGGTTGTGTAATTGATAATCATTTCGTGTCTGAGCAATTCACGGCTCATTATTGCAACGTCAAGTGCGGTTGTGAGGTGGTTTTCCGTGGTGTCATCAAGACCGGTGCAGTTTTCAAAATGAGTGTTTTTCATTCCGAGCTGTGACGCTCTTTCGTTGAGCATTGCAACAAACGCCGAATCGCTTCCTGCGAGATATTCACCGAGTGCGGTGCAGGCATCGTTTGCGCTGTAAACTGCGGTGGACTTGAGCAAATCGTCAACCGTCATATGCTCGCCCTCCTTGAGCCATATCTGCGAGCCGCCTTTGGAAGATGCGTTTGCCGAAACGGTTACCACGTCGTTCAGAGAAATCTTGCCCGAATCAATCGCCTCAACAACGAGCAGGAGAGGCATAATTTTGGTAACCGATGCAGGATAAAGCTTTTCGTTTTCGTTATATTGGAGCAAAACTCTGCCCGTTGAAACGTCCATAAGTACGGCGGCCTTCGCCTTGATTTCAACGGGTAACTGCTCCTGCGCAAACGAAATAAGCGAAGAACACAATAAGATTGCCGCTGTCAGCATAAAGCAAACTGCTGTTTTGAAAATGTTTTTCATATTTCCGACTCCTTTCAAGGCATAATATGCAAGCAGGGTTGTTGATTATCACTTGATTTTCTGCTATAATGTTAAAAGCATACTTTAATTAAAGTATAATTTTAAGGAGCATTTATGAAAGCAGCGTTTTATACCTTGGGTTGCAAGGTCAATCAATATGAATCGCAGGCGATGGCGCAAAGGCTTGAGAACAGCGGCTTCGTTATCTGCGATGCCGATGAGGATGCCGACGTTTATATCATCAATTCCTGCACCGTAACTGCGGAGAGTGACCGCAAAACCCGTCAGGCGGTGCGCCGCTTCAAGAAGCTTCATCCCGAAAGCATCGTACTGCTTACGGGCTGTATGCCTCAGGCGTTTCCGAAGGCGGGCGAGGAGCTTGACAGCGCAGATATCGTTATCGGCAACAAGAGCAATCATCTGATTGATAAATACATAATGCAGTATATCAATTCGGGTGGACGAATCGTTGCTGTTGAGCAGCACAAAAGCGGCGAAGCCTTCAGCGGAGACGTGATCAGCTCATTCCGTGAAAGGACAAGGGCAAACGTCAAGATTGAGGACGGCTGCAACCGATTCTGCTCATATTGCATCATTCCTTATGCACGTGGCAGAGTTCGTTCAAAGCCTCTTGAAACTCTTAAAGAAGAAATTTCCGCTCTTGAAAAAAGCGGTTTCAGCGAAATTGTGCTTGTCGGAATCAATCTTTCGGCATACGGCACGGATATCGGCTCAAGCCTTGCCGAGGCGGTTGAAACGGCGGCATCGTTTAAGGGCATCACCAGAATCCGACTCGGCTCGCTCGAGCCCGACCACATAACCGAAGAGGTTATCGAAAGGCTTTCAGCCGTTGATAAATTCTGTCCGCAGTTTCATATTTCCCTGCAGAGCGGATGCAACAAAACTCTCAAGAAAATGAACAGACACTATACTGCAGAGGAATATTACGAGCTTTGCGTAAAGCTCCGCAATGCGTTTGAGGGTGCGACCCTGACAACCGACGTTATGGTCGGATTCCCCGATGAAACGGCGGAGGATTTTGCCGAATCGCTTGAATTTGCTAAAAAAGTCGGCTTTGAAAAGGTGCACGTTTTCCCGTATTCACGCAGGGAGGGCACACCTGCAGCAAGGATGCCCAATCAGATTGAGAATGCCGAAAAATCAAGACGTGCGGCGATTATGATTGAGGAAACCGAGAAAATCAGAAAAGCATTTCTTGAAGCGCAAATCGGTAAAACTCTTGAGGTCCTGCCCGAGGAATTCCACGACGGCTTTGTGCAGGGCTACACCGCAAACTATACCCCCGTCAGAATTTTCGGCGCAGAAAACGCAAAAGGCATAATAAAAGCAGAAATCACCTCTGTTGAAGATGACTTCTGCATCGGTTTCGGATGCTGATAAAGGCGCTGAAACATAAACGAATAATATTAATCAAGGCACTTCTCTTTGGAGGAGTGCTTTAATTTTTGCTTCTGTCAATCGGCATTCTGAAAAGCAGACTGCGCAGAGCCTTTGCATTGAAGGGAATGAGGGGATAGAGAAAGCTTGTTTCCGTAACGGTTTTGTTGAATGCGATTTCCAGCGCGATGATGATAATTCCTGCAATAAAGCCCCAGAAATTGAAAAGTGCAATCAGCGCAAGGAGCATCATTCGCAAGAGCTTGAATGCGTAGCCGAGCTCAAAGCTGGGCTGGGTGAAATTCGTCATCGCAACAAAAGCCATATAGAGCACTACTTCGGGCACAAACCAGCCTGCAGAAACCGCAAATTCGCCCAGCACCAGTGCGCCGATTATACCGAATGAGCCGCTGAGAGCCTGCGGAGTGTTGATTGATGCAAGGCGGATGGTGTCGATAACGATTTCAACGATGAACAGCTGTGCAATAATCGGCACGGTATTCGGCTCTTCAATCCGTATAAAATCAAGCCATCGAGGTATAAATTCAGGGTTTCGGATGAGCAGATACCAGACGGGAATCAGCAGGAGCGTCAGCGCAAAAACAAACATACGGATTATCCGAAGATATGAGCCGATAAGCGGCGACATATAAAAATCGTTTGTATCCTGAAGAAAATCGAAAATTCCCGAGGGGATAATCATTGCGGCAGGGGAGTTGTCGGTGAGAAGCACGATGCTCCCTTCAAGCACGCTTGCTGCCGCAGCATCGGGTCTTTCGGTGTAACGTACCTTCGGGAATGGATTCAGCCTTTGTTTTGTGACAAGGCATTCGAGCAGACTCTGCTGACCGAGGGTAAGCGAATCAACCTTGATTTCATTGAGCTTACGGCGAAGTGTGACGAGACCTCTTTCACTGACCCTGCCCTTCATAAAGCAGATAACAACGTCGCTTTTGGATTTTTCGCCGACGGTGTGGATTTCCATTGTCAGGTCGGTGTCTCTGATTCTGCGGCGGATGAGTGCGGAATTGAAAACAAGGGTTTCCACGAATCCGTCGTGAGGACCCCGCAGGACTCTGTCGTTTTCAGGCTCGGTCAGCGACCTGACGGGATAGGTTCTTGCGTCGATGATTATTCCCTCGCAAAGACCCTCCGCAATCACTCCGATACCGCCGGAAAGAACGTATTTGATGAAATCTTTCGGCTTACCTGCAACGTCGGTTTCAACGTAGGGGATGAAAGCATCGGCAAAGCCTCTGGCTGTTTTCTGTGCGGAAAACTCCTTTTCCTTTATTTGCATAAGATAAGCCATAACTCTTTCCATAAGCTCGTCCTTGCAGAAGCCGTCGATGAAATAGAGCCTTATTTTTTTCTTGCCGCCGATAAGTATATCCCTGCCGACGATATCAAAGCTTTCCTTCATCCGAAGCGCTCTGTCAAGCATCGTAACGTTGCTGTTGAAATCCGTTGAGAAATAATCTGTCAGAGAAATCACCCCAAAACAAAAATGGTGGCAGACGAAGCATCTGTCACCATTTATTATTATCGTATATCTCAGCGATATTCGTTATAAAGGTTTACAATTGCGTTCCACGTCAGCGGACCGACCGCACCCGTCTGAGGCAGATTGCTCAGCCTCTGTACTGCCTGCACTGCATCCTTTGTGCGCTCACCGTAGATGCCGTCAACGGTTATCAGCGGTACTGCTCTGTTGTTTTGTGCAATTGTGCGCAGAAATCTCTGAAGCTGCGTAACAACGTTTCCGCTTGCACCCGTTGTTACCGTGTAACCGGGGTAAAGCAGAGAAGAGTACGAGCGGTATTCATCGGGCAAGGAGTTGAGGGTGCTGTAGTAAGCATCCTGAAGTCTGTACCACGTGCTCCTGCCGACGATTCCGTCAACAGCGAGACCGTATTCTCTCTGGAAAGTGCGCACCGCATTGTCCGTTGCGGGACCGAATATGCCGTCAACCCTGATTTCGGGCAGCCTGTCATTGAAAAATCCGAGGAATGCAAGGTAATACTGAATTGTGCGCACGTCGTTTCCTCTGTCGCCGCGACGCAGAGGCTTGCTGTAAATTCTGTCAACCTCGCTGAGCGTGATACCTTCGGAATAAAGCTCCGAAACCTTTTTGACGGCATTGTAAATCTGCTTTATTTTGTACCACGTAGCCTTACCGACTATTCCGTCTGCGGTAAGCCCGAAAACGTTCTGAAAGGTTCTGACCGCCGAGCGTGTTGCGGCGTCATAGATACCGTTTGTGTCGGGAATCGACGGGATTGCAGGGTAATTCCTGCGGATTCTGTTGAGCTGACGCTGAATTGTGCGCACCTCTTCGCCTGCACTTCCCAGCCGCAGAAGCGTACCCGGGTAGGATTCCGCAATGTTTTTTACGGGTGCGTTTCTGACTATGTTGATATCGTTTCCGTAATAATTCTGAAGAATCTGATAAGGTGTTCTGCCCTGATTTGCAAGGGTGACCGTACCCCATTGTGACATACCTCTGCAGGTTACGGTGCGCCCGTCGCAGTATTCCGTGAAATATGGCTGAATCTGGTTGCCCTTTGTGACGTAATCGTTGAAAAGCTCATCGACAAGCTTGCTGATATTCGAGAAAATATCCCTTCCGTCAACGTAAGCCTGGTCATAGGCGGTTGAGTTGGTTATATCGAAATTATAGCCTCTGCTGCGGTAATATTCGCTGTAAATTCTGTTAAGAGCAAACGAAACCTGCGCATAGATATTTGCTCTTAAAGCGTTTTCGGGCCAGGTGGGATAAATTTCGCTTGAAGCAACGTTCTTGATGTATTCGGTGAACGGAACACGCACGTTTCTGGCGTTTGAATTGGGCGGTCCGAGGTGGACGGTAATGTAATCGGGTATAACGGGAGTTGCCATAGTTTTTTCACCTCATCACAGTGTACTTGAGCCTGATTCGTTGACGATTATCGGGTCGGGCTCACTCAGACCCTCAACCTTTGCGAGCATCTGCACCGGCTGAACGGATTCGATTCCCGAAAAAACAGGAACGTTGTTGAAAAGAGCTCTCACAAACGACGGATGCTCGATGTAAACGGTGTAAGTCGAGAAGGGGAGAGCCTTGCCGCTGTTCGGGGTCATTGAAAGTGAGCGTGACGGCGCAGGCAGAATGATTCTTTCGCTTGAGCCGCTGATATCCGTGATGCCGTCATAGAGAGTGATATTGCCGCTGTCAAGAGGAAGAAATACCATAACTCTTGCGCTCGGCACTGCAAAGGCTCTGTCGGAAGCGAAGGTTTCAATCCGCAGAGTGCCCGTATCGGGATTGTCGGCAAGAAATTTCGTTATATCACTGCATCTTCTTCTTTGCTCGTCGTTTGAGGGTGAGGTACAGCTTCTCCGTAAATATTCAACGGTGTTTGCGGCGTTGCTTCCGTATGTTGTCCTGCTTTCGGGAGAGGGTGCAGGCTGTGTCTGCGCAGGTACAGCCTCGGCAGGTGCTTCAGCCTGAGCCTGCTCCTCCTCGGGCAGAGGGTCGCTTCTGTCACGCTCATACCCCACGTCGTTGACGTCGGCCTCAAACTGCTGCTTTTCTCTGTCACTCGGCTCATAATCGGGGTCGGTGCCGAGGTATCCGTTCTTTTTGCCGAATTCTATCATTTCTTTTTTGTATCGGTCCATAAGGAGCTCCATTTCTCTTTTGTCCATAGCATAACCTCCTGATGTTTTGCTATTTTCAGTATATTTCGCATCTGCAGAATATGTTACGAATTTTTGAAAAGAAGGTAAAATTTTCTTCAGGCGACGAAATTCATTGCATTTATTCCGTATTTATGGTATTCTTTTATTGAGAAAAGAGCTTGCAAGCGGACACTTTTGAGAAAAAATCCGTATTTTTTTAAAAAAATTGCTTTCAGGTGTTGCAAACCGCAACTTTATAGGGTAAAATATATTAAATATATTTAAGCATTCACAGGGGTGTATTAAACTTGGCGTTAAAGCTCAATCTCAGGTATGCAGGTGAATTTGCCTGCGAAGAAAAACTTTTATCAATGAAGCAGGAGGTCGAAGCGGCTCACGAGATGCTTCATCAGGGAACAGGCGCAGGCAGCGACTATCTCGGATGGATTGACCTTCCCGTTAACTACGATAAAGAAGAATTCGCACAGATTAAAGAATGTGCGGAGAAAATCAAAAAGGATTCCGAAGCTCTCGTTGTTCTCGGAATCGGCGGCTCTTACCTCGGCGCAAGAGCAGTTATTGAATTCATAAAATCCAACAATTATAATATTGTTAAAAAGGATACTCCCGATATCTATTACGGCGGTAACACAATCAGCTCCTCTGCCGTTGCAGAGCTTATCAAGCTCGTTGAGGGCAAGGATTTCTCGGTTAACGTTATCTCCAAATCGGGTACCACAACGGAAACCTCAATCGCTTTCAGAATCTTCAAGCAGCTTCTTGAAGAAAAATACGGCAAAGAGGAAGCCGCAAAGAGAATTTACGTCACAACCGATAAATCGCGCGGCGCACTTAAGGCTCTTGCCGATGCGGAAGGCTACAAAACCTTCGTAGTGCCCGATGACGTTGGCGGCAGATATTCCGTTCTCACGGCAGTCGGTCTTCTTCCCATCGCCGTTGCAGGCATTGATATCGATGCACTTATGCAGGGTGCGGCAGATGCAAGAGAAGCTTATTCAACAAGCGACATCACGGCAAACGATTGCTATAAATATGCCGCTCTCAGAAACCTGCTTTACAGAAACGGCAAATCAATCGAAATGCTCACCGCTTACGAGCCTTCGATGACCATGTGGTGCGAATGGTTCAAGCAGCTTTTCGGTGAGAGCGAGGGCAAGGAAAACAAGGGTATCTTCCCTGCATCCGCAATCTTCTCAACAGACCTTCATTCTCTCGGTCAGTATATCCAGCAGGGTGTCAGAAGCCTTTTTGAAACCGTTATCTGGGTCAACGAGCCCAAGGAAAACGTTGAAATCGGCTTTGACGAGGCAAACGGCGACGGACTCAATTTCGTTGCAGGCAAATCCGTTCATTTTGTAAACCGTAAGGCATTTGAGGGAACGATTCTTGCACATACAGACGGTGACGTACCCAACATCGTTATCGAGCTTGATAAGCAGGATGAATATAACCTCGGCTTTATGATATATTTCTTTGAAAAGGCTTGCGGACTTTCGGGCTATATTCTCGGCGTCAATCCCTTTGACCAGCCCGGCGTTGAAAGCTACAAAAAGAATATGTTTGCTCTTCTCGGCAAGCCCGGTTATGAGGATGCCAAAGCAGAGCTTGAAAAAAGAATCAACTGAAATTTAAATATACAGGAGGAATACTAATATGGTATATCTTATTCTCGGAAACAAAGGTTCAGGCAAAACAAAAAGACTCATCGATCTTGTAAACAAGGCTGTTGAAGAATCAAACGGCAACGTTGTTTGCATCGAGAAGGAGAGACTTCTCACTTACGATATCAACTATCGTGCAAGACTTGTTGAGGCTGACCACTATAAGGTAAGCGGTTATGATGCATTCTACGGCTTCATCAGCGGTATCATTGCAGGCGACCACGACATAACAGACATCCTTGTTGATGCAACTCTCAAAATCGGCGGCAGAGATTATGAGGCTCTTGCCAACTTCCTTGAGAAGATTTCTGAGCTCAGCAAGATTGCGGAGCAGGATATTACATTCACAGTTTCATGCGATGAAGCTGACCTTCCCGAAAGAATTTTCACATTTTGCGAAAAAATCTGAATTTAAATCAAAATTATAGTTGACAAATCGCAAATAGAAATATATAATATTTTGTGCGTGATTTCAGGTGAAGAATTATGATTTTGGATTTAGAGCCTATTTTTAATAACGAAGGAATGGTCAGGGAGTTCGGTTACGAGATGGATTTATCCTCTCAGGAGCTCAGCGGATTCAGACCTTTTGTTAAGCCGGTCAGAGTAAGCGGCAGGGTCAGCAACAAAACGGGCATCGTTGAGCTCGAAGCAACTGCTGATTTTGAGCTTGAGCTTAACTGCGACCGTTGCGCAAAGGAAATCACCGTTCCCGTTAAAACTGAGATTAACCACACGCTCGTCACTCATCTCAATGACGAAACCAACGATGAGCTTCTCCTCGTCAATGAGCTTCGCTTTGACCTTGATGAAATTGTGACTGAAGACGTTTTTCTCAACCTTCCCGCAAAGTTTCTTTGCAGAGATGATTGCAAAGGCGTTTGTTTCAGATGCGGTAAGGATCTGAACTCAGGTTCATGCAGCTGCGAAAAAGAAATCGACCCCCGTATGGCGGCGCTTAAGCAGCTTCTTGATAATTAAGTTAAAAAACCTCAGGGTTAATTAAAGGCACAAAAATTTAAGGAGGTGCTTAAGAGATGGCAGTACCCAAGAGAAGAGTCTCCAAGACAAGAAGAGACAAGAGACGTTCAAACGTATGGAAGATGTCTGCTCCCCAGCTTGAGAAGTGCTCAAACTGCGGTGAACTCAAGAGATCTCACAGACTTTGCCCCGAGTGCGGTTATTATAACGGCAAGCAGGTAGTTGTTAAGGAAGCATAAGTCTAAAATAAAGCGGCAGAGGTTATTATAACCCCTGCCTTTTATTTTTGTCTGGCTGTGATAAAGGCGCTGAATGCCGTTTTTCCTCTTTCGGCGTATCGCATACGCCCTCAATCGGAGAAAACACCATTCATCATCCTTTCTCATCAGCCATACTTGTTATGTGATAAAGGCGTTGAATGTCGTTTTTCTTTTTCGGTTCAGCACAAACAACTGTATATCGTGAATTAAAAAAGAGCCTGTATGGTTTGCGCCATACAAGCTCTTTCTTGTTTTTTATACGCCCGAGTATGCGGCAAATCCGCCGTCAACGGGAAGAATGATGCCCGTTACAAAGCTCGAATATTCCTCGTCGCAGAGGAAAAGGAGCGCACCCGTAAGGTCCTCGGGAGTGCCGAATCGGCGAAGAGGAGTGTGGGTGATGATTTTGTTTGAGCGTGCGGTGAGCGAGCCGTCCTCGTTGAAAAGAAGCGTCTTATTCTGGTTTGTTGAGAAGAAGCCGGGAGCGATTGCGTTGACTCTGATTCCGACGTCTGCAAAGTGAACCGCCATCCACTGTGTGAAGTTGGAAATTGCCGCCTTTGCCGCCGAATAAGCAGGAATCTTTGTGAGGGGTCTGAATGAATTCATTGAGCTTACGTTAAGGATGCTTGCACCCGTTTTGCCGACCATATCCTTTGCAAAGCACTGTGTTGTGAGCATTGTGCCGAGGAAGTTGAGGTTGAAAACGAATTCGATGCCCTTTGCATCGAGGTCGAAGAAGGTCTTGACGCCCTCTGCCTTTTCTGCGATGTCGGAAAGCTCGAGGGTTTCCTTCGTTGTTGTGCCGAGAGGGGAGTTGCCGCCTGCACCGTTGATGAGAATATCGCAGGTGCCGAGCTCTGCGGTAACCTTTGCCTTTGCGGCTTCAAGGCTTTCAGCCTCAAGCACGTTGCAGCCTACGGCGAGAGCCGTGCCGCCTGCGGCCTTGATTTCGTCAACAACAATCTGTGCGGCGTCCTCACGAAGGTCGAGCACTGCAACCTTTGCGCCCTGTGCGGCAAGGTCCTTTGCGAATGCACTGCAGAGCACACCGCCGCCGCCCGTGATGACGATTACTTTATCTTTAAGGTTTGTATGTGTCATTTTATTTTTCTCCTTTGAATTATAACTCTACGGTTACGCTTTCACCCGTTGCGGCCGATTTATAGCAAGCGGCAACGATTTTTGCGGCGTGACCGCCTTCAAAAGCATCGATGTCAAATTTTTTGTTGTTTTTAATGCAATCGTAGAAATCGTTGATAAGCGCCGAATGTCCGCTGCCCCAATAGCTTTCGCCGTGATAAACGACCTCGGAGCCGCATTCGATTCTTGCAATATTTCCCTTTTCATCGAAGGCGTAAAGCTTTTCGCCTTCAAGGCGGAGCTTGCCTTTTTCAGTCAGAATTTCTATAAAAACGTCGGAATTTTCGGCGTATGCCGTTGTGGCGTAGAGCATCGCCGTAACGCCGTTTTCAAGCTCCATAAGCACGCTTGCATTATCTTCAACCTCAATTTTGCCCTTGAGGTGGTCATTTGCAACGTGTGCGGTGAGAGACTTGCACTTGCTGCCGAAATACTGAATAAGGTCAACGGTGTGGATAGCCTGATTTATAAGCACACCGCCGCATTCTTTTTCAAGCGTACCGTGCCAGTCGTCGGAATAATAATCCTCATCTCTTGACCACGTGACGAATGCACGGATTGCCTTGATTTCGCCCATTGAGCCTGAATCAAGAATCTCTTTGGCGCATTGGACACAGCCGTTGTATCTGTTCTGGAAGCAGATACCGACCTGCCTGCCGCTTAAGGTCTGTGCCTTGCGAAGGGCATCGACCTCTTCAAGCGTTGCGGAGCAGGGCTTTTCGGTCAGCACGTGGATACCCTTTGCCAGAGCCTTTGCCGCCATAGCGGTGTGAAGATAATGCGGAGTGCATACGTGGATTGCATCGGGAGCTTCGTTTTCAAGAAGCTCGTCGATGCCGTAATATGCCTTTGCGCCGTATTCCGATGCAGCGGAATCTGCACGGTCCTTTTTGATATCCGCAACGGCGATAATATCTGTATCGGGATTTTCTCTGAGTGCGATGAAATGCAGTTTTGAAATATTTCCGCAGCCGATAACGGCAACTTTCATATATATCACCTCGGGGGATGAAATCAGAATGTGGAGGACATATCGCCCTGAACTGTTTCGGTTACGTTATCCTTTTCAGCCTTGCCTGCGGCAATTTTCTTCTGAAGCTCTGCAAAGTAAACGTCCTCGTCAACGGGAAGGTCAACGGGCTTGCCGAGCCAGGATGAGAGATGAGCCGCATTTGAAATCGAAAGACCTCTGATGCCTTCCTCGCCGTTTGCAACGAGAGGCTCACCTCTGAGGACTGCGGCGGCAAATTTGTTGGTAACCTCGGAATGCTGCTTGTTTCTGCCGTCGGTTTCAACCTCAATCCATTCGCCTTCAATCCAGCCGAAGCCTTCGGTTGCGTTGGCGCAATGTTCGGAAACCTTGCCCTTGAGCTTATAGAGCATCAGCTTGTTGTTTTCGCAAACGAGTTTACCGCCGTCAAGAGTGATTTCGAATCTGTTTGTGCCGGGGCAATCGCCGGTTGTTGTTATGAATGTACCCGTTGCGCCGTTTGCATATTCAACGTAAATCGTAACGTCGTCCTCAACCTCGATATCGTGCCATTTGCCTTCGTGGCAGAATGCCTGAACTTTAACGGGCAGACCGCAGATCCACTGCCAGAGGTCAAGATTGTGGGGGCACTGATTAAGAAGCACGCCGCCGCCTTCACCTGCCCAGGTTGCGCGCCATCCGCCTGAATTGTAGTATGCCTGGGTGCGGTACCAGTCGGTGATAATCCAGCTTACTCTTCTGATTTCGCCGAGCTCACCGCCCTGAACGATTTCACGCATTTTTCTGTAAACGCAGTTTGTGCGTTGGTTATACATAATTCCGAAAACGAGGTCTGTCTTTGCGGCTGCCTCGTTCATTTCACGTACCTGCTTTGCATAAACGCCTGCAGGTTTTTCGGTCAGCACGTGAACGCCCTTTGAAAAAGCGTACTGTGCGATGGGGGAGTGGTCATAGTGGGGAGTTGCGATGATAACTGCATCAACCTCGCCGCTGTCGATAAGAGCCTCGGCTGTGTCGTAGGTCTTTACGCAGGGAAGCAGTTTTGCGGATGTCGCAAGACGCTCGGGATTGATATCCGCAATAGCCGTGATGCGAAGCTCCTTGTGCTCGCCCTTGATGTGCATTTTAATATGTGAGTTACCCATATTGCCGACACCGATGATGCCGAATCTTACGGGCTGAACTTTGGTTTCGATAATATTATGGATTGCGGAGCAAGCGGCGGCAAATGAAGTCTGATTATCGGGATAGACAAATTTCTTGTTCATTGCGTTTGCCGTTGCATCGTCGGGCTCAAGATTTTCAAGACCCTCGAAAACTCTCAGGTGAGGCTCAACGGAGAGGAAATATACCTGCTCGTTTTCGTCAAGCATTCTGAGGATTTCTTCAAGGTGGCCGTCACCTTCGCCTGCGGGCACAACCGTGTCGATTTCGGCGATGCAATCCTTGATGTGCATATATGTAACCTTGTCCTTGAGAAGCTTGAAGCCTTCAAGAGTGTCGCATCCGCACTGAATATAGTTTGAGGGGTCGAAAATGCAGCCCATTCTCTCGCCGTAGTGCTCTGCGAGCTCAACGCATCTTTCGGTGATATCGCCGTAGATGCCTTTTTCGTTTTCGTGGCAGCAGAGGATACCGTTTTCGTTTGCGTAGTCAACCATAGCGTCGAGGCGTCTGTAAACCTCGTCCTTATAGTCCTCAACCTTCTGTCCCTTCGTGAAGAAGAAGCTGAACATTCTGATATATTTTGTTTCGAGCACCTTTGCAACCTCAACGGTCTGCTTGAATGCTTCAAAATGAGGCTCGAAATCGTCGGTGATTTCGATTTTGCCGTAGTGGGAGCCGATTGAAGAAACCTTGATACCGTTGTCGTCAAGGAGCTTTTTGAGCTCTTTTGCTTCTTCAACGGTGAAATTCGAGATATTTTTGCCGTTTACGTTGCGAAGCTCGATGTAATCAATACCGTTTGCCTTGCAGGCGGCTATCTGCTCAAGAATATCGGCAGAGGCTTCATCTGCAAAAGCGGAAAACAAAAATTTAGCCATAATTTACCTCCAAAAACAATATACAAAATAATTTTATCACTTTTCTGCTATATTTCAAGAGAATATTTATAAAAAAATAAAAAATATAAACAAAATAAAAGACCGTCCCCGAAGGAACGGTCTGAATTATTGTAAAGATGAATTATTCAGCGTCGTCAGCGTTTTCCCAGTTGTGCCATACAGCCTGAACGTCATCGTTATCCTCGAACATTTCGAGCATTTTTGCCATATTCTTGATGTCGTCGGGGTTGGTGAGTGCAGTATATGTTGAGGGAACGTATTCGACCTCAGCCGAAACGAAGGTGTAGCCCTTTGCTTCAAGGTCGTCTCTTACTGCGCCGCAATCGTTGGGCTCTGTTCTGATTTCGAAAACGCCTTCATCATCGGTAATGAAATCTGTTGCGCCTGCTTCAAGAGCGTCTTCCATAAGCTTATCTTCGTCAATGCCTTCTGCTTCAACGAGAAGAACGCCCTGCTTGGAGAACATAAAGGAAACGCAGCCTGACTGACCCATGTTTCCGCCGTATTTATCGAAATAGTGACGGACGTCGCCTGCAGTTCTGTTGCGGTTATCGGTAAGAGCTTCGACGATAACTGCGATGCCTGAGGGGCCGTAGCCCTCGTATACGATTTCTTCGTAATCTGCGCCGCCTGTTTCGCCTGCAGCCTTTTTGATGATTCTTTCGATATTATCGTTGGGAACGTTGTTAGCCTTAGCCTTTGCGATAACGTCCTTGAGCTTTGAGTTTGAAGCGGGGTCGGGACCGCCTTCACGGACAACAACAGCGATTTCTCTGCCGATTTTTGTGAAAATCTTTGCACGCTGGTTGTCGGTTTTTTCTTTTTTGCGCTTGATTGTGTTCCATTTTGAATGGCCTGACATTTGAAAAACCTCACTTTTATTTGATTTACATTAACTTTGTTATTATATAACAACACCTGCAGTGTTGTCAAGATTTTTGATTATTTGCCCTTTGATTCAAAGGCAACGAAGAAGGTGTCGCCGTCCTTGACGAGACCGCTTGAAACGAATTTTTCCGAGGGAGTGGAGCTGTCTGCATCGTAAACGAGCTTTCCGTCTTTGATATCGAAAACATAAACGCAATCGCTGTCGCTGATATCAACGGTGAGACGGTTGTTTTCCCTTACGCAGGTGCCTCTTTCGGAGTTGCCGCCGTAAGAAATTGCGAAGCTTGATTCGCTTCTGTAATAGAGCTTGCACGTAATGGGGGAGTCGCTGTCGATATGGTAAATACCGTATGAGAGCTTATTGCCCGAGCACGATGCAAGGAAAAGCATTGATACGGCTAAAATAATGCAAAGAATCTTTTTCATTTTGACACGTCCTTTATATTGAATGATTGAAGCCTTCGCCGAGGATTTCGTTTGCCTCGCTGACGATAATGAAGGTGTTGCTGTCGGTCGCCTTGACGGTTTTGATGATGCCCGAAACCTCGGCCTTTCTGACAACGCAGATGAGAATGCCCTTATCCTCACCCGTATATGCGCCCTTTGCAGGGAGCACCGAAACGCCTCTTCTTGATGAGGATACGATTGCCTTCGATACCTCGTCGGGCTTTTTGGTGACAATCATCAGCATTTTGCCGTTGCCCGTACCGTAAATCAGCGAATCGATAACACGGGTGCTGACGAAAATCATAATAATCGCATAAAGACCGCTGTTGATGCTTCCGAGAAGAATCATATTTGCGGCAACGATTGCGGCATCTGCGGCAAGCACAACGCTTCCGACGGTGATATGCGGAAATCTTTTGTGAACGAGCCTTGCGACGATATCGGTGCCGCCGCTTGTTGCGCCCGTAATCATTATGATTCCGAGCCCTGCACCCTGAAGAAGACCGCAGAAAAGCGATGCGAGAATTTTGTCACCCGTATAATCGGGCATAAATGCAAATGCATCAAGTGCTATTGAGAGAAGGAGCGTTACCCAGAGCGTTCTTGCAACGAGCTTTTTACCGAGAAAAAGCCACATAAGAATGAGCAGGGGAACGTTGAGCACGAAGTTTGTTACACCGACGGGTACGGAGAAAAGGTGATTGAAGAAAACCGCAAGACCCGTCACGCCGCTTTGGGCGATATCATTGGGCACAACGAAACTGTTGACGGCAATAGCATAAAGCGAACAGCCGACAATCCAGATAAGGTTGTTTTTGCCCGTCTGCAGGAGATTATCTTTTTGAAAAAAATGCTTTATTTTTTCTTTATTCATTTCCGTCTACCTCCGCAGAAGAAATTGCAGAATAAAGCTCGTTGATTCTTTCGGTTCTGCCCTTGAGATAAAGCCAACCGAAAAGGCATTCAAGCCCGGTGGCGTAATGGTAATCGGCGCTTGACTGGTTTTTCGGAATGCCGCCCGTATGGGCGTTTCTGCCGCGCTTGAAAACGGCGAGTTCATCCTCAGTCAGCATAGGCATAATGATTCCCATTGCCTGCGCCTGAGCCTTTGCGCAGACTCTGGAGCTTGCCGATTTGTGAAGTGCGTTGACGGGGCGGTTTGCTTCGCACACAAGCTCGCTCCTTACAAGCAAATCAAAAACGGTGTCTCCTATAAAGGCGAGATTAAGAGGGCTGAGTGATGCAACGTCAGCCTTTTTGTCGAGTAATAAATTCAGAATTATCCCCCTAATCAATTACTAATCAGTTAACAAAATCGAATTCAAGGTCGTAAATGGAAACGGTGTCGCCCTCGTTGATGCCTCTTTCACGCAGAGCATCAATGATGCCGCTTGAAATAAGGATTCTCTGGAAATACTGGAGGGATTCGTAGTCGTCAAGGTCAGTGCGCTGGAGAATTTTAAGAAGCCATTTTGCTTCAACAAAATAAACGTCGTCGATAACCTTGATTGTGAAGCCCTTGTCATCCTGCTTTTCAAACATTTCAAGAGGAATATTTTCGCTGTCGTATTTCTTGATAGGGGGCAGGGTGCTCAGCTTATTCCATACGGCGTTGATGAGCTCGGTTGTACCCTCGGTAATCGGAGCGCACATCGTGTGATACTCATATCCTCTGCTTTCGAAATATTCACGGAGTTTTTCAAGCTGCTCGTCGGTTGCAAGGTCGATCTTGTTTGCCGCAACAATCTGGGGACGCTTTGCAAGCTCGGGGTCGAATTTTTCGAGCTCCTTATTGATGATTTCAAAATCCTCAATGGGGTCTCTGCCTTCGCTGCCTGCGGCATCGACGATATGCACGAGAAGTCTGCAGCGGTCAACGTGGCGGAGAAATTCGTGGCCGAGTCCCACGCCGTCGCCTGCACCCTCGATAAGTCCGGGGATATCCGCCATAACGAACGAACTGCCTTCACCCATTGAAACAACGCCGAGTACGGGTGTTATCGTTGTGAAATGATAGTTTGCAATGATGGGCTTTGCCTGGCTGACAACGGAAACGAGCGTTGATTTGCCGACGTTGGGGAAGCCGAGCAGACCTACGTCAGCAAGGAGCTTGAGCTCAAGGCTGACCTCCCATTCTTCGCCGGGAGTGCCTTCCTTTGCAAATCTCGGCACCTGTCTTGTAGGCGTGGCGAAATGGGGATTGCCCCAGCCGCCTCTGCCGCCCTTTGCGGCAATGAAGGGCTCGTCTGTGCTCATATCGGCCATAACTGCGCCGCTTTCAGCTTCTTTTATTATTGTGCCTCTGGGCACCTTGATTATAAGGTCCTCGCCTCTGCGTCCGCTTTTTCTGCCGCCTGCACCGTTTTCACCGTTGGGCGCAACGTACTTTCTTTTGTAGCGGAAATCGGCAAGGGTCGAGAGGTTATCGTCAACCTGAAAAACTATGTTTCCGCCTCTGCCGCCGTCACCGCCGTCGGGACCGCCTGCGGCAACGTATTTTTCTCTGCGGAAGCTGACGGCACCGTTGCCGCCGTTACCTGCTTTGATTTTTATTTTCGCAATATCAACAAACATCAATCAAATACCTGTTCTTTCATAAAATTCAAATTAAACATAAATCCACATTATACATTATATCCGACCAAAAGCACTTTTACAATATGCAAAACACATAACTTTCTTTTATAATTTAAATATATTATTTACAAATATTTAACTATCTTTTTTAAAAGAAGTGTGTTATAATAGCTTTAATTATAAAATAGGGTAGTATCGGCAGGTGAAACCGTGGCAGTTATAATTGAATCGGTGCAGGCAGGAAGCCTTGCCCGCAAAAAGAATATTTCGGCAGGAGACAGCCTTATTTCCGTCAACGGAAACGAGGTCAACGACGTGCTTGATTACCGTTTCTATCTCAACGATAAAAAGCTCCGCCTCGTGCTTAAGGGTGCGGACGGCAAGATGAAGATTGCAACGGTCATCAAGGATGAGTTTGAGGATATCGGGCTCGAATTTGAAACCTATCTTATGGATAAGCAGCAGCATTGCAAAAACAAATGCATCTTCTGCTTTATCGACCAGCTCCCGAAGGGATTGCGTGATAGTCTTTATTTCAAGGATGACGATTCGAGGCTGAGCTTTCTTTTCGGCAACTATATCACGCTCACCAATATGAAGGATGAGGATATTGACCGCATCATTAAAATGCACATCAGCCCCGTCAATATCTCGGTGCATACGATGAATCCCGATTTGCGCGTAAAAATGATGCTCAATCCGAGGGCGGGAGAATCCCTGCGCTATATCGAAAAGCTCGCAAAGGGCGGAATCCTTCTCAACACCCAGCTCGTGCTGTGTCCGGGAATAAACGACGGTGCACAGCTTGAATACAGTCTTAAAAAACTCGGTGAGCTTTATCCGCAGGTGCAGAGCATTGCTGCTGTGCCCGTCGGACTTTCCGACCACAGAGACGGACTTTATCCCCTTGAGCCTTATACTTCGGAAACCGCAGGGGAGGTTATTGATATAATCGACCGCTTCAATGCGGAGTTTGAAGAAAAGCACGGCGAGATAATAGCCTATGCCGCCGATGAATTCTATCTCAAGGCGCAAAGGGAGATTCCCGATGCGGAATATTATAACGGCTTTCCGCAGCTTGAAAACGGCGTCGGAATGTGGGCGCTGCTTGAATCCGAGTTTATGCAGGCGCTTGAGGAATGCGAAACAAAGGAAAAATGCCGCAGGGTGACCGCCGTTACGGGTCAGGCGGCTTATCCTCTGATAAAGAAGCTTGCCGAAAAGGCAACGGAAAAAATAAAAGGTCTTGAGGTCAACGTCGTCTGCGCAAAAAACAGACTTCTCGGAGGAATGATAACCGTTTCGGGTCTGCTTTGCGGCGAGGATATTGCGTATGCGCTTGAGGGTGAGGATATCGGTGAGGAATTGCTGATTCCGCCCAACAGTCTGCGCAATGAGGGCGATATGTTTCTCGATAATATGACGGTCACGGAGCTTTCGCAAAAGCTCGGTGTCAAGGTTACTGCAAACGGCAGCGGAGGCGACGAGCTGCTGAATGCAATGATAGGAGGTTAAAAGATGAGTAACGTTGTAGCGATTGTCGGCAGACCCAACGTCGGCAAATCGACTCTTTTCAATAAGCTGGTGGGAGCAAGGCTCTCCATCGTTGATGACACTCCCGGTGTCACAAGAGACAGAATTTACGGCGACTGCGAATGGCTCGGCAGGCATTTTATGCTTATCGATACCGGCGGTATCGAGCCGTATTCGGATGACGTAATTCTTAAGCAGATGAGAAGGCAGGCACAGCTTGCCATCGACAGTGCAGATGTCATCATTCTCGTAACGGATATCCGCTCAGGCGTTGTTGCAACCGATTCCGAGGTTGCCGCAATGCTCCAGAAAAGCGGCAAGCCCGTTATTCTCTGCGTCAATAAGTGCGATAACGTCGGTAAACTCCCTGCGGATTTCTATGAGTTCTATAATCTCGGTCTCGGCGACCCGATTGCCGTTTCATCCGTTCACGGCCACGGTACGGGCGACCTGCTTGATGAGGTGCTGAAATATCTTCCCGGCAAGGAAGAGGAGGAAGAAAAAGAGGATGCTATCAAGGTTGCCGTTATCGGCAAGCCCAACGTCGGCAAATCCTCACTCGTCAATGCGGTTCTCGGTGAGGACAGAATGATTGTTTCAAACGTCGCAGGCACAACCCGTGACGCAACCGATTCAATCGTCGAAAACGAGCACGGCAAATTCGTCTTTATCGATACCGCAGGTCTCAGAAGAAAAAGCAAGGTTTATGACCAGATTGAAAAATATTCCGTAATCAGAGCCAAAATGGCGGTTGAGCGTGCCCAGGTATGCGTCATTATGATTGATGCGCAGGAAGGCTTCACAGAGCAGGATTCAAAGGTTGCGGGTATTGCTCACGAAATGGGCAAGGGCTGTATCATTGCGGTCAACAAGTGGGATGCCGTTGAAAAGGACGGCAAAACAATGGACAGCTACCGCAAAAAGCTGATGAAGGATTTTTCCTTTATGTCATATGCCCCGATTATTTTCATCTCGGCAAAGGAAAAAATCAGACTTGACCGTCTTTTCGAGCTTATCAAGTTTGTTGATACGCAGAATGCAATGCGTATTTCAACGGGCAAGCTCAACGAGGTGCTTGCAGATGCAACCGCAAGAGTTCAGCCTCCCACAGACAAGGGCAAGAGACTCAAGATTTACTATATGACTCAGGCTTCAACAAGACCGCCTACATTCGTCTGCTTTGTCAATAATGCCGAGCTTTTCCATTACAGCTATCAGCGTTATATCGACAATCAGATAAGAGAAATCTTCGGTCTTGAGGGTACACCCACAAAGATGATAATCCGTGAAAGAGAGTCGGGCAAGAAATGATAGTTTTAGGCATTGACCCCGGATATGCGATAGTCGGCTGCGGAGTTGTTGAGTATCACAGCAACCATTTCCGTGTGCTGACCTACGGTGCGATAACGACCGAAGCGCATACTCCCTTTAACGAAAGAATAGAAAAAATATTTGACGAAGCGAACGAGCTGATTCAGAGATTCAGACCCGACGCAATGGCAATCGAAAAGCTGTTTTTCAACACCAACCAGAAAACGGCAATCGACGTTGCGCAGGCGAGGGGAGCGCTTGTTCTTGCGGCGCAGAAAAATAAAGTGCCGATTTTTGAATATACTCCCTTGCAGGTCAAGCAGAGCGTTGTCGGCTACGGCAGAGCAGAGAAAAAGCAGGTGCAGGAAATGACCCGTGTTATGCTCAATCTCGAAAAAATCCCGAAGCCCGACGATGCCGCCGATGCTCTGGCAATGGCAATCTGCCACTGCCATTCGGCGGGCTCACTCATCGGTCAGCTCGGCAGAAGATAGTATCACAGGCTCCTTTTGAAAGGAGCTGTCGCAAAGCGACTGAGGATTGTGAATGCTCTGAATTCGGGCGATTCGTGAATCGCCCCCTGCGAAATTGTCATTCACTCTTCATTTTTACTCAAATCACTTAACAAATCAGGTGCGGACAGAGTCCGCCCGAAACTATTCATTCTTCACTTTTCATTATTCACTAAAATGCGAGGAGCGTAAGCTATGTTTTACAGTATAACAGGCACGGTGGTTTTCGCCGATGAAAGCAGCGTTGCAATTGATTGCAACGGCGTGGCTTTCAGACTTTTCACAACTTTGAATACACTCAAGAAATGCGCTCCCGTCGGAGAAAAGCAGACCCTTTTCACCTATCTCAACGTGCGTGAGGATGCGCTTGACCTTTTTGGCTTTGCCGAGAAGAGTGAGCTCGACTGCTTCAAAATGCTCATCGGTGTTTCGGGTGTCGGTCCGAAAGCGGGTCTTGCCGTGCTTTCACAGCTTACCCCCGACAGACTTGCCGTCTGCGTTGCAGGCGGAGACGTCAAGGCAATCACCGCCGCGCAGGGTGTCGGCGCAAAGATTGCGCAGAGAATCGTTCTTGAGCTTAAAGGCAAGCTCGATTCGTTTGCAGGCTCGTCGGAGGCGCTCGGAAATATCGCCGCCGCACAGAAGGCAACTGTCAGCTATGCAGGAGAGGATGCCGTCAACGCACTCGTAATGCTCGGCTACAGCCGCTCCGAGGCAAGCATCGCCGTCGGCAAGCTTGACGGAAACCTCTCAACAGAAGATATGATAAAGCAGGCTCTCAAGCAGCTTGCAAAGAATATATAACGCAGGAGGATAAATATGGATTTCGATTTTGAAAACAGAATAGTTGCTCCCGATTTTTCCTCTTCGGAAGACAGTGATATAGAAGTTTCATTAAGACCGAAAACCATTGCGGAATATATCGGTCAGGAAAAAGCAAAAGAAAATCTTTCAATATATATTGAAGCTGCACGCCGCCGAGGTGAGCCCCTTGACCACGTTTTGCTTTACGGCCCCCCGGGGCTCGGCAAAACAACCCTTGCGGGAATTATCGCAAATGAAATGGGCGTTAACTTCAGGGTAACAAGCGGACCTGCAATCGAAAAACCGGGCGACCTTGCGGCTCTTCTTACAAACCTCAACGAAGGCGATGTGCTTTTTATAGACGAAATTCACCGCCTTTCAAGAGCCGTTGAAGAAGTGCTTTACCCTGCAATGGAAGATAACGTGCTCGATATCATTATCGGCAAAGGTCCTTCGGCAAGGTCAATCCGCCTTGATTTGCATAAATTTACTCTTGTAGGTGCAACAACAAGAGCAGGTCAGCTCAGTGCACCTCTGCGTGACCGTTTCGGTATGCTTCTCAGACTGGAGCTTTATACACCCGACCAGCTTTCAAGCATCGTCAACAGAAGTGCAGGTATTCTCGGCATTGATATTGACCCCGACGGTGCACTCGAAATTGCTTCACGCTCAAGGGGTACACCCCGAATTGCAAACAGACTTCTCAAAAGAGCAAGAGATTTTGCTCAGGTTATGTGTGAGGGTGAAATCACAAAAGAAGCTTCATCGCTTGCACTCAACAGAATGAAAATTGACGAATTGGGTCTTGATTCAATCGACAGACTCATTCTTAAAACAATGATAAAGAATTATAATGGCGGCCCCGTAGGTCTTGAAACCATAGCGGCGGCAATCGGCGAAGAGGCTGTTACGATAGAAGATGTTTACGAGCCTTATCTTATGCAGGTAGGTTTTCTCAGCCGTACTCCGAGGGGCAGAATGGTAACTCCTGCAGGCTATGCACACCTCGGATTAACAATGCCGGGTCAGCAGAGATTGGATGTGTAAATTATGAGAAAAGCAGATAATTGGATTGATTACGAGCTTATAGATTGCTCCGACGGTGAACGACTTGAGCGATGGGGCGATATAATTCTTGTCCGCCCCGACCCTCAGGTTATCTGGAAAACGCCCAAGGAAAATCCGCTCTGGTTCAATCCCCACGCAATATATAACCGCTCGAATACGGGCGGCGGAAGCTGGAGAGTTTGCAAAAAGATGCCTGATGTTTGGCAGATTTCACTCGATGAGCTTAAATTCAACATCAAAACAATGGGCTTCAAACATACGGGACTTTTCCCCGAGCAGGCAGTCAACTGGAAGATGACCGCCGATATAATCAGAAATGCAGGCAGACCCGTCAAGGTGCTCAACCTTTTTGCATATACGGGCGGTGCAACCGTTGCGGCTCTCAATGCAGGTGCAAGTGTAACTCACGTTGATGCTTCAAAGGGTATGACCCTCTGGGCAAAAGAAAACGCCGCCGCAAGCAAGCTTTCCGATGCACCCGTAAGATGGCTTGTTGATGACTGCATAAAGTTCGTTCAGCGTGAAATAAGAAGAGGTAATAAATACGATATCATCATTATGGACCCTCCCTCATACGGCAGAGGTCCCGGCGGTGAAGTATGGAAGCTTGAAAACGAGGTTTACGGTTTTGTTGAGCTTTGTTCACAGCTTCTGAGCGAGGAATCGCTGATGGTGCTTATCAATTCATATACAACCGGTCTTTCACCGAGCGTTATGGAATATATTCTCGGCGAAACGGTGCAGAAGCAATTCGGCGGTACAACAAGCAGCGATGAAATCGGAATCCCCGTTTCGTCAAAGCCCGGCAGAGTTCTTCCCTGCGGAGCAAGTGCAATATGGTTCGGCAAGAATGCCAAATAAACTTTAGGATATTTATTATGAGCGAAAAAATTATTGAATTTGATAATGTAACATTTATATATGATGCAGATGATGAGGATGTTCAGGCGGAGAGTTTTCCTGCCGTTTCGGATATAAGCCTCACAATCAACAAGGGTGAATTTGTTGCGGTGCTCGGTCACAACGGCTCGGGCAAAAGCACACTTGCAAAGCTCTGCAATGCTATTCTTGAACCTACAAAAGGCACGGTGTCCGTTAAAGGTATTGTTCCCGATACCGAAGAAAAGGCAGACGAAATCCGCCGTATAGTCGGTATGGTTTTTCAGAATCCCGATAATCAGATTGTTGCAACAATCGTTGAGGATGATGTTGCCTTCGGCCCCGAAAACCTCGGCATTGAACCTTCCGAAATCCGTAAAAGGGTTGACGATGCTCTCAGATGCGTTAATATGTATGATTTCCGCCACAGAGAACCTCACAAACTTTCGGGCGGTCAGAAGCAGAGAGTTGCCATTGCAGGCGTAATAGCAATGCAGACGGAATGTATTGTTCTTGATGAGCCTACCGCAATGCTTGATCCGATGGGCAGAGATGAAGTTATGCAGACGGTAAAACGCCTTAACAAAGAGATGGGCATAACCGTTGTGCTTGTTACTCATTTTATGGACGAAGCCGTGCAGGCGGACAGAGTTGTTGTTATAGACGGCGGTAAGCTTGCAATGGACGGCACTCCCAAGGAAGTTTTCTCTCAGGTTGAAAAGCTCAGGGGCTTCGGTCTTGATGTGCCTCAGTCAACGGAGCTTTGCCATAATCTCGGCATAAAAGAGGGTGTGCTTGATGTTGACGAATGTGTTGACGAAATTGCACGCAGATTGGGAGGTGCCGTATGAGCTACGCAATTGAAACGGTAAACCTTACCTATTATTATTCAAAAGGCACAGTTCAGCAGGTTGCCGCAATCAACGATATTAATCTGCAGATTGAAAAAGGCGAGCTTGTCGGAATTATCGGCCATACAGGTTCGGGTAAAAGCACACTTATTTCGCATTTCAACGGACTTCTGAAGCCCGACAGCGGCAAGGTGCTTGTTGACGGCGAAGATATCTGGAAAAACAAAGAAACTCTCAGAAAATCCCGTTTCAAAGTCGGTCTTTGCTTCCAGTATCCCGAATATCAGCTTTTTGAAGAAACGGTTTATAAAGATATAGCTTTCGGTCCGAAGAATATGAAGCTTTCCGAGGCTGAAATCAAAGAAAGAGTGCTCCGTGCCGCAGAGTTTACGGGCGTAAAGCCCGAGCATCTCGGCAAATCGCCGTTTGACCTTTCGGGCGGTGAAAAAAGACGTGCCGCAATCGCAGGCGTTATGTC
>JAZNUD010000017.1:0-12012 GCA_045592085.1 Acutalibacteraceae bacterium
AGCTCGTTATCCTCAAGACCTGCCATAAACGCAAGCCTGCCTGCGTTGACTCCGAGAACGGGTTTTCTGTATTTTACTGCGGATTTCGCCGCGTGAATTATCGAGCCGTCGCCGCCGATTGCAATTACCGCATCACAGCCCGACAGTGCTTCCTCTTCGGCAAGAAACGATGCTTTCGTAAAGCCGAATTCCTGCTCATATTCAGGAAGAAAACAGTATTCCGCATTGAGACTGTCAAGCGTTTTGCAGATTTCAAGGGTAACGGACAACGCTTCTTTCCTTGTCAGGTTAGGCATCAGAGCAATTTTCATTCCGCCGCCTCCCCTGCAGGTTTATCGAGTGCAGCGTGGGATTTATCGGCAAGTTCCGTTGCCGAGCCTTCCCAGAGCATTTCGCCCGTTTCTCTTTTTTCGATAAACATAAGATATTCTATGTTGCCCTCGGGACCCTTGATTGGTGAAAAATCAACGTCAAGCACCGCAAAACCGTTTTCTGCGGCAAACTGCGTGATTTTTGCAATAACGTCGGCGTGCACCGATTTATCCCTGACAACTCCCTTTTTGCCGATATTCTCCTTGCCTGCCTCAAACTGCGGTTTAATCAGGCAAACCGACTTGCCGCCGTTCTTCAGCAGAGTATGCATAACGGGAAGAATAAGTTTAAGGGAAATGAACGAAACGTCAACGGAAGCAAAATCTATTTCGTCGGGAATCTGCTCCCTTGTAACGTATCTGAAATTAGTTCTTTCGAGGTTGACTACCCTCTCATCGCAACGCAGCTTCCAGGCAAGCTGACCGTAGCCGACGTCAATCGAATAAACCTTCGATGCACCGTTCTGAAGCATACAGTCGGTGAAGCCGCCCGTTGATGCGCCGATATCCATACAGATGCAGTCCTTAAGCTCAAGACCGAAAGCCGACACCGCCTTGTGCAGCTTGAGACCGCCCCTGCTGACGTAAGGATTGACCGCCCCCCTGACCTCGATAACGTCGGTTTCCTTGACGGTCACGCCGCCTTTGAGGGCTTTCTGACCGTTGAGATAAACACTGCCTGCCATTATAAGAGCCTTCGCCTTTTCGCGGGTTTCGGCAAAGCCTCTCTCGAAAACGGCAACGTCAAGCCGTAATTTTTCACTCATATTGCCGCCTCCTGCGTGAGAATCCGTGCCATTGCAGACGGACTCATCGAATATTTTTCCATAAGACTTTCAACGGATGCGTGAGCAACGAAGCTATCCTCAACCGCCGTAAGCTTGTATCTGCCTTCAAAGCCTTTCAGAAGAAGGTCACAGCCGAATCTTTCACCGACTCCGCCGCCCTTCATACCTTCCTCAAAGAATAACACCTTACTGCATCCGATTGCGGCATCAAGAGCCTTTTCGGGCAGAGGTTTGATTCTGTTGAGCTTGATTATTTTCACGTCGTCACCCGACATTCCTGCAATTTCAAGAGCCTTGACGGCATTGAAGAAGAGTCTGCCGTAGGTTACAATTGCAATTCTTGCGTTTTCATTTCCGATGACCTCAAAGTCACCCGATGAAAGCTCCGAATATTCGCTTGCAGGCATCCTGCCTCTTGGATAACGGATAACGATAAGATTTTCGTCTTTATAAATAGCATTATAGAATGCCCTGCCCATTTCCATATAGGTTGCAGGAGAATAGACCGTTGTGTTGGGTATGCTCTGCAAAAGAGAAACGTCGAAAAGTCCCTGATGGGTTTCGCCGTCCTCACCGACAAAGCCTGCTCTGTCAACGGCAACAATCAGCTTCCTGCGCTGAAGCGCACCGTCGTGAATAAGCTGGTCGGTGCAACGCTGGAGAAAGGTTGAATAAACCGCAAAAACGGGAAGCATTCCGCCTGCCGAAAGTCCCGAGCCGAAGGTTACGGCGTGCTCCTCCGCAATGCCGACGTCATAGAATCTGTCGGGATATTTCTTTGAGAATTCTTCAAGCCCCGTACCAAGAGCCATAGCGGCGGTTATTGCGCAGATACGCTTGTCCTTTGCGGCGAATCCGCAGAGCAGTTTGCCGAATTCAGAGGAATAGCTTCCGCTCGAATGGATAGGCTCGCCCGTATTGACGTCAAATTTTGATATGCCGTGAAACTTTTCCGGTGCGTTTTCGGCGTGGTCATAGCCCCTGCCCTTCATCGTATTGATATGAATGACAACGGGTCTCTCAATCATCTTTGCGCTGTCCATCGCATCGCAGAGTCTGCCGATATCGTGACCGTCAACGGGGCCGATATATCTGAATCCCAGATCCTCAAAGAACGAGCTGGAATAGAGAATATTTTTAAGCGTATTTTTCAGCTTAAATATATGATTTGAAAGCGATTTGCCGACAAGCGGAATTTTCTTGAGAGCTTTTTCCGTGCCCGCCTTGAAGCGGTAATATTCGGGCTTTGCCCTTACAACGGCAAGGTATCTCGCCATCGCTCCGACGTTTTCGGAAATGGACATTTCGTTATCGTTAAGAATGATGATGAGCCTTGTTTTGGTTGAGCCTGCGTGGTCAAGTGCCTCATAAACCATACCGTTGCCGAATGAGCCGTCACCGATAACGGCAACAGCGAAATTCTTTGAGCCCTTCGCCGCATTTGCCGCAGCTATACCTGCCGCCTGCGAAACCGAGGTGCCTGCGTGACCCTCGTAAAAGCTGTCGTGCTCGCTTTCATCGGGTCTGACAAATCCCGAAATGCCGCCCTCGGTACGGAGAGTTGAGAATTTATCTCTTCTGCCCGTAAGAAGCTTATGCGTATACGCCTGATGACCGACGTCCCAGATGATTTTGTCATCTGGGGAATCGAACATTCTGTGAAGCGCAACGGTCAGCTCGACCGTACCGAGATTCGATGCAAGGTGACCGCCCGTTGAAGCAACGGTATCAATCAAAACCTGCCTGATTTCGGTGCACAGAAGCTCAAGCTCGGCATCGGACAGCTTTTTAACGTCCGACGGGCTGTTTATGCAATTTAAAACTGAATTTTCTTCCATAATTTTTAATTCTTTCTGTCTGCAAGTTTATCTGCAAGAATATAAAGAAATTCCTTTTCTTCGCCGAATACCGAAAGTGCCGCCTTGGCTTTTCCGGTCAATTCTTCGGCAAGTGCCTTTGATTTTTCAAGTCCAAGAAGCGAAACGTAGGTTGATTTGCCGTTTTCACCGTCGCTTCCTACGGGTTTGCCGAGAATCTCACTGCTGCTCGTAACGTCGAGAATATCGTCAACTATCTGGAAAGCAAGTCCGATATCCGAACAATATTCACGTGCCGCACCGATTCTTGCTTCATCGGCATTTGCGGCAATGCATCCGAGCGAAGCAGCCGCCATAATAAGCTCACCCGTTTTAAGTCTGTCGGTATGTGCAACCTCATCGAGAGAGGCTTGTCTTTCTTCGTTTGCGAGGTCCATAACCTGACCTGCAATCATACCTGCGCATCCTGCCGCCTTTGCAAGGACAAGACCTGCCTGCGCTTTCTGCGAATCACTCATATCTTTTGCCGACAGAGCCGTTTCAAAAGCGAGAGTCAGCAGACCGTCGCCCGCAAGAAGTGCATTTGCTTCACCGAAAACCTTGTGGCTTGAAGGTTTACCCCTTCGCATATCGTCATTGTCCATACAGGGCAAATCGTCATGGATAAGCGAATAGGTATGAATCATCTCAAGAGCAACGGCAAATGGAATTGCTTTTTCGGGATTCTCACCGCAAACACGGCAGAATTCCAGCACAAGCATCGGGCGGATACGTTTGCCGCCGTTTGAAAGAGAATATGCCATCGCTTCGAGCATTTTTTCAAGCCCTGATGATTCTCTGCCCCCAAAAGCTCCGATGCTGACGTATTCGTCTGCCGCAGAATTAATCATCGCCGCATATTCACGGCATCTTGAATCGAAATCAATCATTCCGCGTCACCCTTTCCCTCGGAAAGCTCGCTGATTCTGAGCTGCGCGGCATCAAGGCTTTTTGCGCATTTCGCCGCAAGAGCAGTGCCCTCCTCATAGAGCTTCATCATCTTCTCAAGAGGAAGATTGCCGTTTTCAAGCATTTCAACTATTTCTTCAAGTCTTTCGACCGCTTTTTCGTAAGTCATTTTTTCCATTTCAACTTTCCTTCTTTGCGGCAATAACCTCGCAGTCAAGACTGCCGCCGCTGAGTTTAACATTTATTCTGTCACCGCATACGATGCCGTCGGTATCGGTGATGATTTCGCCGTCTTTTGAAGCAATACTGTAGCCCCTCGATAGAATCTTCAGAGGACTCATTGCATCAAGCTTTGCACAGAGCGATGCAAACTCACTGCTTTTAGCCGCAAAAATGCTTCTGACAACGGCATCCATCTGCATCGATGCCTTGTCGCATCTTACACGCAGGGAGTCAATATAGTTTTTGGGGTCAAGCCTTTTAAGTGACGATTTATAAAGCTCCAGCTTTGATTTTTCATACGAAAATCTGTCGTCAAGGACAGATTTTATTCGTTTCTGATATGCATTGAGCATACCGATTTGCTGAAGCTTATCGGGTACTGCAAGCTCCGCCGCCGCAGAGGGTGTCGGTGCACGCAGGTCGGCAACGAAATCGCAGATTGTGAAATCCGTTTCGTGTCCGACTGCCGAGATAACGGGAATTTCGCTTGCAGCAACGGCTCTTGCAACGATTTCCTCGTTGAAAGCCCACAGCTCCTCAACCGAGCCGCCGCCTCTGCCGACAATCAGTACGTCAGCCGCTTTCTTCTTATTAAAAAGCTCGATTGCCGCTTTAATCTGCGGCGCTGCATTTTCACCCTGCACCGAAACGGGGCAGAGAATCAGCTCCGCAAGCGGAAAACGCCTTGATATTACGTTGATGATATCCCTGATTGCCGCACCCGTCGGAGAGGTAACAACACCGACCTTCCTCGGATAAACGGGAATCGGCTTTTTTCTTTCCGCATCAAAAAGCCCTTCTGCCGCAAGACGGTTTTTCAGTTGCTCGAAAGCAAGGCTCAGAGCACCCGTGCCGTCGGGCTGCATATCATCGATATATAACTGATACTGACCGTCACGCTCAAAGACGGAAACTCTGCCTCTGATGATGACGCTCATTGAATTTTCGGGCATAAATTTAAGGCGCATATTCGCGGTTTTGAACATTACCGCCTTAATTGATGAAAACTCATCCTTGATGGTCATATAAAAATGACCCGTTTTATAGTGATTGGTGAAATTTGAGATTTCACCCTGAACGAATACCGTCTGCAGATTGAAATCCTGCTCAATGATTGATTTAACGTATCTGTTGAGCTGGCTGACGGTAAGCACAACACCGTTACCCATCAGCCTCTCCTTTCATCGCCGCAAGAATCGCAACGCCTGCCGCATTATCGCAGGAAAAATCGGGCTCCGCAAAAAACGCATCGAATTTATCGGTGATACGCTTACGGATAATCGAATTCGACATAACACCGCCTGCATAGACGAGAGGAAGATTGCCGTATTTTTCAAGGGCATATTCCGTCATTTTCTCTATCGTTTTGCCGACGAAATCAAGGCAGAATCGGGCAATATCCTCGGCACTTTCGCCGTTTTTATGCATTGAAACACACTTGTTTTCAAGCCCCGAAAGACTGCAGTTGCCGTCTTTTACGCAAATTTTGGGGTTAAAATTTTTTTCGCTCTGCAAGGCAAGCCTTTCAAGCTCTTTGCCGCAGGGAAATTTCAGACCGAGCATAACCCCCGCCCTGTCAACAGCCTGTCCGCCGTTAAGGTCAAGGGTTTCTCCGATTATTTCAACGTCAAAAGCCCTCTGTGCATCCGGGGAAACAAGGAGCATCTCCGTTGTTCCTCCCGAAACATGGAAGGCAATGAATTTCTGACCGACAAGCTCCGTTTTCTTCGCAGAATAAAGAGCCGCCATTATATGTCCCGACTGATGCGAAAAGCCGTAAACAGGTTTTCCGAGAGCCGCACCGATACACCTTGCCGCATTGACGCCGACAAGGAAACACGGCATATATGAGCCCTCGGCATCCCTCGGTTTTTCGGAAACACCGATTGCATCTATTACGGGTTTTCTGCCGTCAAAAAGCTCCTCGACCAGGGGCCAGAGCCTTGCCGTATGATGAAAAACGGCGTCGCTCTGACGCAGACCCTTTTCGCCCTCTTTGACGGGCAGAAGAAGCTTTTTTTGGATAACCTCGCCGTTTTCATACAAAGCGCACGAGGTTGTATAGTTGCTTGTATCGATACCGAGAGTGAGCATTATTTCTCTTCCTTTGAAACGGAGCTGAGCACGCCATTGACAAATGATTTATCCTCTTCCGAAGCATATTTTTTGCAAAGCTCAACAGCCTCGTTGATTGAAACGCCGACGGGAATATCATCGAAATAAAGAATCTCGCAAACGGCAAGACGAAGCACAGCAAGGGCAACCTTTGAAATGCGGCTCATCTTCCAGCCGATGCAGTATTTTTCGATTACGGGGTCGATGCTTTCGATATTCTCGTTGGTTTTGAAGGAAAGCTCCTTTACGAATGCGCTGTCAGAGATAATCTCGGTTTCAAGCGCAAGGTCATAAAGCTCCTGAAAATCAGTTTCGGAATTGAAGGCTTTTTCAAAAATCAGAAAGAATGCCTGTTCTCTTTCTTCACGTCTTGTAAGCATTATATTCATCCCTCCGAGGGTTATTGTTAATGGGATTATAACACTTATTTTTAAATAATACAAGAATAAAATATGAATATATGCAGAAAAAATGAATATTTTTAATATTCCATTTCGATAATTGTAATTTTATCGGTTGTCAGACCCGTTTGCTTGACAACAATTTCCTTGATTTGCACAACGGAAGTATCGTCAAGCGAGCCGTTTTCAACAATAATTTCCGCAACTCCGCCGTTGATGATGACGAGGTTTTCGCAGCCTACCTTCGCTGAAATAAGGTTTTCAATATCGCATTCAAGGGTGATTGATTTTGTGATATCCGAAAGCGCATCGGTCGCCTTCGCCACCGCTTCGGGAGAAGAATCGTCATCCTTGATGATATCGTTGAGTGCCTCTGCCGCCTCGTCTCTTGCGGTCTGTCTGCGGAGCTTTGCTCCCGAAAAATATTCGCTCGCAACAGCCTGCGCCGCAGCATCGTCGAGCGTCACGTCGGTTGAAATAACGTATCTCGCATCTCCGAGGTTTGCACCCTTGTCGGTTGACTGAAGCGTGGGCTTTGTTTCATTGCTCACAGCGGAATCAACCTGAGGGGTAGTATAATAGCGGTTGATGAAAACCGCCGCACCCAGAGCAATAACGAGAGTTGCAAGTAAAAGCTGTCTTTTTTTGAGAATCATAACTGTTTCCTCCGTTGTATATTCATTGTATATTATTCATTCATTTTCACAACGCTTACTCTTGCGGAGCTGATATCGAGCAGAGCAGTTACAGTAGCAATGACCTGCGCCCTGACGCTTTCGTTACCTCCGCCCTCACAGACTACGGCAACACCTCGGATTTTCGGCTCGGTCTTTCGCACAACGATTCCGTTTTCGCCGTCGCCGCTGTCAATTATGACGTATTCATCCTTCATCTCACGGTTGCCTGCTCCCGCCCCGTCAACATCTTCGCCGTAATCGTAATTATGCAGATAAACGTCCTCTCCCGAGTTTTCAAGAGTAATCATAACCTGCGTAGCACCTGCACCGTCAATGCTTGATATTATTGAGGTTATGCGTTCTTCAAGCTCTGTTACGTATTCGTTTGACGTTACGGAAATTGCGGTTGTCTGCTCGGACTTCACACTCTTTGCATCTGCACCCGAAAGCTCGCTGACAACAAGCAGGATGATTCCCGAAACAAACAGCAGAATAACTGCAAGGTGCTTTTTCTCAAGACCCGTTTTCTCACTGATGCGGTTTATGATGCCGCCGATTTTTCCAGCCGTTTTCAATCCGAATTCCTACCTTTATTTGCATTCTGCCGTTACCGGTACACCGAGCCTTGTCTGCAATTTTTGTGAAAAGTCATCCGCAAACTCTTTATATTCCGTCGGAAGAACAACGCATATCTCTTGTATAATTATGCAGAATTTATCATCGATATACAAATCAGCATTAACGTTGTATTCCGTTATTCCAAGCTCCGTTGCGACCTCTTTTGCTGCAATTCCGATTGTTTTCCTGCAGGATTCCTCCATCTGTTTTCCGAGCTCATCTGTCTGAACCATCGCATTTTCTTCAATCGAAAAACTTGGTAATTCCGCATTAGAGCCAAGCGTCACAAGCGGCGAGCAAAGTGCGGAAACAATAAAAATTCCGATGACCGTGCGCAACGCCTTCTCCATATTTCCTCTCGGGGAAAGCAGACTGACAAGCGTCCCTGCAATGCCGCTGATTATCAGGCTGAATGCCCATTGCTTGAAAGCTTCCGTATCAGCCACCTACCTTCATTGAGGCAACAAGCCCCGACGAAATAATAAAAACGGCGGCAGAAAAAATGAGCATCGTATTGAGCATCGAAAACATATACGAAACGTTTTTCAGTATTTCGGAGCATTGGCTGTTTCCGAGCAAGTCGCTCACCGTATAAGCCGCACGCATTCCGACAGACCACATAGCCAGATTCAGTATAACGGGCAGAAAAATCACCGCAACCGCAATAATTCCGTAAATTCCGATTACTCCGCGCAGAAGCGAAATACTGCCGGAAATCGCCGAATACGCTTCGCTCAGAGCACCGCCGACAATCGGCACAAAAGTGCTTGTGACAAGTCTGATCCCCTTTGAAGCGAGGCTGTCCGCCGAGCCCGAAATTATATTTTTGAGAGTTATAAAGCCTGCAAATATTGCCGCCGCAAATCCGATTACGGTTGACGAAGCTTTCCTTATCATTTCGCTGACCGCCGAAAGCTTAAGTGTCGGCAGAAATGCACCGACTGCGCCGAGCATTCCCGAAATGCAGACAAGAGGCACGACAAATCCGTTTGCGAGCGACTCAATAATCTGTGCCGCCGCAAACGCCGCACCCTGATACGATATCGCTGAAACGGGGTTTCCCGAAGCTGTTACCACCGCCGCAAGGACGGGAATCAATGCTTTTTCAAACCCTGCACACAGTTTCATTGCACTTGCGCCCGAATTGATAACGTCAAGCGCAGGAATAAATACGCTTGTCAGCACAAAACATCCGCAGATAAGATTCAGCACGCCCTTTGCTTTTTCGTCATCGGGAAAGAATGCGGAGCACACGCTCACCATAAGCACCGCTCCCGTTGCGGTAAGGCATCCTTTAAGCGGCTTTGAAATATTATCCTTCAGCATACCGAGAAGCGTTTCAAATACCGAGCCGAGTGAAAACGACATAATGCCGTCAATATCCGCACCGTCGCATCCGATTGCCTCAAGATATTCCCTTGAATTCTCATCAAGATATTCCGAAAGTTCCGATACGCCCGATGCTTCATATTGTGATGCATAATATTCTCCTGCTTCAAAAGCAGAGCATTCGGTGCGAAAGAAAAACAGCATCATCAGAGCGCATACGGCAACGCTTATTTTTTTCATTCCATCATTCCCAGTGCCAGCTTCGCAACGGATTGCAGCATCGGCAGAGCAAGGATTATTGCACCAACCCTGCCTGCAAGCTCAACTGCCGCCGCCGTTGACGAGCTTGAATTATCGTAACAGATATCGGCCGCAAACTGGGTGACAACGCATATGCCCAGCGACCTCATCAGAATTGAAACGTTTTTCTCCTCTATCCCTGCGAGCTCAAGCATCGTATTGACCGTTTGCGACGCTTCGATAAACCTTTCCGCAACCGCAATCAGAATAACCGCACAGCCGCCGAGGACAACAAGCGACGAAAACTCGGGCTTTATATGGCGGACAAAGGAATATATTATGGCGGTCAGAATTCCTGCCGCCGCTATCTTTGCAACGTCCATACCGTCAGAAATTCATCAGATTTTTTACCGTTGAGAGCAAATCCGCAAACTGCGGCAAAAGCATCATCAAAACGGCAACGATACCTGCAAGAATGGTTATGAGTGCATAGTCATCCCTGCCCGAGCGGCAAAGAATCGCATTGAGCACCGCAACGATGATTCCCACCGCAGCAATTCTGATAACAACCGATAAATCCATCTTTTCACCTCACGCTAAATAAGAAACAACGCCGCCGATATGCCGAGGAGGATTCCGAGCGGCGGAAACATAACGGCGCTGTGTTTTCTTTTTTCATCCTTTTCCGAAAGACTTGCCGAGAAGATTTCCCTGTAGTATCCGCAGCACGCAAGCTGACCGTCGATATCGGTAACTCCGATATCCGAGCCCATTGAAACAAGCTTTGCGCTTTCATCGGGAAGCATTCTGCAAAACGTCTTACACGAGAGAATGCTTTCACGCCAAGCCTTGTTGAACGGCTCGCCATTTTCAACGGCTTTCCTGCAATCGCTGATAAAGGTCAGGCTGTCACATCCGCCGTTTTCAACCGCCGCAAGAAGCTCTCCGACGGGTACCGATGAAAACCGCAGACGGGTTTCCATAACGTTTATCATCCGCAGAATATCTTTTATTGCATCAACCTTTTTGCTATCCCTCGAAGCAATAAGTTTTCCCCCCAGAGCAAACGCCGTCCCAACAAGAACTGCCGCCGCCAGTCTTACCATTCAGATCACCTGCCGTAAAAAAGCCTTCCGCCGTACCCACACGTTTGCCCGAAAGCAGAACAACGTTTCCGAAGCATCCCGTTTTAAGCAGTCTGCGGACAATCGGCTTGGATTGCAGATCGCTTTTATTCATTGCGTGAACGCTCAGCGCAAAATGAACACCCGAGCAAAGCCCCGATTCAATCGCTTCGGCTTCCTCATCTGTTGCGATTTCGTCGCAGATAATGATATCGGGCGAAAAAGAACGCAGTCCGATAATAATACCCTCGCTTTTCGGGTAAGACGTCAGCACGTCGCAGTTTATCCCGAGGTCATTCTGCACCCTGCCGTTATGCACCGCACCGATTTCACCTCTTTCATCGCAGACAAGCACCTTTGCAAGGATTCCTCTTTCTTCACCCGAAAGCTGTCTTGCAAGGTCACGAAGCACCGTTGTTTTGCCGCTTGACGGAGGTCCCGCAACAATCAGACCCGAAAAGCCGTCGGAAAAGCATCTGCGGAAAATTTCATCTGCCGCTCCTTTTATTTCCCTTGCGACACGAAGGTTTATGCAGTTGATATCACGCACAGCGGTAATCCTACCGTTTTCGGTAACAGCCGTACCCGCAACACCTGCTCTGTGTCCGCCGTCTACGGTCACAAAGCCCCGATTGACCGCATCCTTGCAGGCATATACGGAGTAGGAGCATATTCTGTGAAAAATCTCTTCAAGCTCTCTGTCGTCGGTTCTGACCGCCAGAGATGACAGAATATTTGTCAGCCTGCCCGTTTCGTGAAGAAAGCTTACGCCGCTCTCCGTTACGGCAACAACGGGTTTTCCCCGTCTGAGTCTTATTTCTCTGACCGTTTGCTTCTCATCGTCAGAAAGTAAAAGAAAAAGCTCCGTAAGCCTCGGCGACAAAACTCTGACCGCCTGAGAAAATCTTTCCGCATTGTTCATACCGTTTCACTCCCCGTTTTGGCCGAATTGCGCTCCTGCGTTTTGCTAAAGTATATGGCTTCTTGTCCCTGAATAGAACTCCGCCGAAAAATTACTTTTGTCATATTAACAGATTGTTTACTTGCAATAATATTAAGAATATGTTATATTTCATATATCGCATAAGGTGAATGGAGTAATCCGAACCTGCCCGAAAGCGAGTCTTGTCGCCGCTTTTCGGCGTTTCGGCATTGCAAGGCGTAAGCCTTCCTGCAACCTCAACATCCAAAAATCGGCAGAAATTCTTCACTTTCGGGTCGAAGAATTTTCACGGAGCAGATTTTTGGTCAATCAAGGCATAAAGCGGAGCAAATCCTTTGTGGATTTGCGAGCATTTTAACGACGAGTGAACGGAAATATGCCCGTGAAAATCACGGTTCGAATTATTCCATTCACCTTAA
>JAZNUD010000018.1:0-71473 GCA_045592085.1 Acutalibacteraceae bacterium
AATAATTTTTTTGCCCATTTTGCGTTTCCCCCTAAATTTTCATATGATAATTGTAGCACTTTTTTTATCAACTTCAAGTAATTTTTTGAAGAAAAGAGGTAAAAAGAGTGTATTTTTATGTTGTTTTTGAACTGCATCAAATATTAACGGCTGATGACTTTCTGAAATAATTTTTATTAAAAGTAACTTTTTATATTATTTTATTGACAGTTTATCTAAAAAGTTCTAAAATCTACTGTGAAAAGTATTAAAGGGAGTGTTTTTTATGTCAGTTAAAAAACTTCAGTATTTCGCAGGCGGCAAATGGCTTGATTCTTCCTGCGAAAAATATATGGATGTTTACAATCCCAGCACAGGTGAGATTATCGCTCAGACACCCTGCTGTACAAAGGATGAGGTAAACGAAGCTATCGCTTGTGCCAAGGAAGCTTTCAAAACATGGTCAAACGTACCTGTTATGAAAAGAGTTCAGATCGTCTTCAAATTCCGTGAGCTTCTTGAAGAGCATATGGATGAGCTTACAGAAATCTGTGCAAGAGAGCACGGTAAGGTCTGGAGCGAAGCCAAGGGCGATATCCTCAAGGTTAAGGAGCCTGTTGAGCTTGCTTGCTCCGCCCCCTCACTTCTTATGGGCGAGAGTATGAGAGATACTTCCACAGGCTACGACACAACTCTTTACAGAGAGCCTGTCGGTGTATTCGCAGGTATCGTTCCTTTCAATTTCCCCGGTATGATTCCCATGGGCTGGATGTCACCGCTGTGCATTGACTGCGGTAACACAATTGTCCTCAAGGCTGCTTCAATGACTCCTATGACCTGTATGAGACTCGCCGAGCTCTGGCAGGAGGCAGGCCTTCCCGACGGTGTTATCAATATCGTTACCTGCTCAAGAAATGAAGCAGAAATCTTTATGGATCATCCCGATATCAAGGGTATCACTTTCGTCGGCTCAACAAGCGTCGGTCTTCACATCTACTCAAGAGCTGCTGCAAACGGCAAGCGTGTTCAGGCTCTTTGCGAAGCTAAGAACCATGGTCTTGTCCTTGAGGATGCTGCACTTGAAAGAAGCGCAAGAGGCATCATCAACTCTTCTTTCGGCTGCGCAGGTGAGCGCTGTATGGCTCTCCCCGTTATTGTCGCTCAGGAGAGCATTGCAGATGAGCTTGTGGGCTATCTTGTTAAGTTTGCAAAAGAGCTTAAACTCGGTCCTGCTTACGATAAAGAATCAACCCTCGGTCCCGTTGTTACCGAAGCTCACAGACAGTCCATTCTCAAGTGGATTGAAAAAGGCATTGAAGAAGGTGCGGAGCTTGTTCTCGACGGCAGAAATCCCGTTGTTCCCGGCTACGAAAACGGCTTCTATGTAGGCCCCACAATCTTTGACCACGTAACAGAAGATATGACCGTAGGTCAGAGAGAAATTTTCGGACCCGTTCTCTGCGTAAAGAGAGTAAAGGATTTTGAAGAAGGTCTTGCTGTTATGAACGCAAATCCCTTTGCAAACGGCTCGGTTATCTTCACACAGAGCGGTTACTATGCAAGAGAATTCGCAAAGAGAACAGACGGCGGTATGGTAGGCGTTAACGTTGGTATCCCCGTACCCGTAGGCGTTTTCCCTTTCACAGGCCATAAGCAGTCATTCTTCGGCGACCTTCACTGCCTCGGTAAAGACGGCTTCCGTTTCTATACCGAAACAAAGGCTGTTACCACACGTTGGTTTGACGAAGAAGAAATGAAAGCACAGACCGTTGATACCTGGGACGGTTCTGTAGGCGGCGACCTTAAATAAATATATAGAACGGCTGTTTCAATACGAAACAGCCGTTTTTGTTATGATTTCTAACCATTAAAAGGCATAAACAAGCATATACATAGAAAGAAGGTGATAAAAAGGAGTAAACGTTATGAAAAATCATTCAGAAAAAGACAAGTTGCCCGAAATTATAACCGCTGTTGTTGCCCTTTTATTGGTTGCAACCGTGCTTTTTACAAAATCGGCAGGTGAAGTGTCGCTTGCGGCGGCGAAAGTCATGTTTAACGCAGGCAATAAAATACAGACCCACACCGTAATTATGCCCGATACAACACAAACAATTTCGGCTGAAACAACGCAGATTGAAACCGAAGCGTTGCAGGTTTCAACAAAATCAGATATAACAAAAACACCGTCGGATATAGTTGAGCTTATTGAAAAATACACACGGCTTTTCAAAAATGACAAAAAAGACGGCAACATAAAATCCGTTACATATACCAAAACGGGTGCAACGGATATTTTCGGCAATGTGTGTGTAAAAAACACAACCGAAACAAAATCGCTCGATATCGAGAGTGTGCTTTCTTCTCCGCTTGAGCTTTCAATCAACAAATCAAAACCTGCTGTGCTGATTTTTCACAGTCACACCTCAGAAGGCTATGAAATGATTGAGAGAAACTGGTATGCTCAGGATTATGTAGCGAGGAGCAACGACGAAAATCTGAATATTGTAAGAGTCGGCACAGAAATTGCGGATTATCTGACCGCTGCTGGGTATACTGTAATACACGATAAAACAATTCACGACAAAAGCTACAACGATTCGTATCCGAGTTCAAGAAAAACTGTTGAAAAGCATCTTGAGGAGCATCCCGAAATACAGATTGTGCTCGATATTCACAGAGATTCCGTAACTCAGAATAACGGCGACAAGCTGAAATTCTCAAGCACAATAAACGGCAAAAAAGCGGCACAGCTGATGATAATTACAGGTGCTGAGGAGGGGAAGGTTGAGGATTTTCCCGATTGGGAATATAACCTTCGCTTTGCACTTCAGCTTCAGAAAAAATGCGAAACGATGTACCCCGGGCTTATGCGACCCGTTTTGTTTTCTCAAAGAAAATACAATATGGATATGACCCGTTTCAGCCTGCTTATTGAAATGGGCAGCGAAGCGAATACGCTTGAAGAAGCCTGTTATTCGGGCAGGATGCTTGCCGTTGCACTTGCTTCACTTATGGAAGACTACACAGAGGAGCAGTAAATGAAAATATTAAGAGCATACGCCGTTGCGGTGATGATTTGTCTGAGCATAACGTCTGTTACCGCCTGCATTTTTGTTGCCGATGAAAATGCAAGAAAAATAAGCCTCGGCAATGAGAGTGCGGTTGCGGTTATAAATTCATCGGATGAGGGTTTATATGAGAATGCGGTGGATTTTTCACGTTATCTTATCAAAATCAAAAACGCAACAGAAAAGGCGGCAAGCATTTCGCCACCGCCTTTAAGCAATATATATTGGTTTATTGTCAATGCAGAAAATCTGTTGAATTGAACACATAGATTATGTAATAATCCGTTACGTGCCTTTCAATATCAGGCGATTCAAAATAAGCCCGGTCGTCTGTAGCCATAAGGGTTTCAACCTCTGCGTTTGACAGAAGAACAAAGTATTTCTCCACACCCTCCTGAGGCTCGAACCAATTCCGGTTTGCCTGATACGGGCAGGGTGCAATGCCGTTTTCGTTAACGTCAACGTTTGCCGCCCTTACTTCAGAATCCGAAAGAACGGTTATTACCTGAGAATTCCAGAAGGTTGCATAGCCGTAGTTGAGGCCGTTTTCTTTAAGGTACTGAATTGTAGCGTATTTTTCGTTGTTTTCAATGCCGTTTTTATCCATTTCTGCAATGGTTTTGAAGGATATGCCGCTCATAAGCACAAGCATACACATAACAACCGCTGCAATTCTTTTGGGTACAACATAATCCTTTGCACATCTGAATGCCGCAAAGCAAACGAGAAGACCTGTGCAGATTATGGGGCTTAAACGCCAGTTAACTGCGGAAAGAATACCGAATACATAGCCGAACATAATAACCGCAGTCATTGAAAAATGAGTGAGAATAAGAATTTTTGAGCCGAAATCGAATTTCTTATAGAAAACAAGTGCAACAAAAGGTCCGACGGCAATTATAACTGCAGTTGCAATGCGAACCATATTCACTATTGATTCGGGTGAAAACAGCGACATTCCGTAATGAGCATCAACGCCGAAAAGGCTGAACCAGTGTTCAGGGAATTTCTGAAGATTCTGAAGCCATTCATTCATATTTGAATAGCTTGAATATGCTCCCGCATAGCCTGCCGAAACTCCGTTGTCAAGTGCCGAAAGAAGAATCAGACCGATGATAACCGAAAAACCGCTTATAACACAGAAATAAATTGAATTTCTGCTCTTTTTTGAAAAGAGCTTTTCTTTGCTGAAGAATACCTCAATAACCGCCGCCATAAGTACGGGAACAATGCCTGTGGCAATAACCTGCATACCGTCGAGCGATGCACAGGCGGTAAAAATAACGGTTACAAAGGTGGTGATTATCAGCGTTATTATTTGGTTTTTCTCAAGGCTTTCTTTGAATTTAACAAACAAAGCGACCATAGTGCAGATAATGAAAACGCATATGCTGTAGTAAATAACGTGTTCATAAAAAATTTCCCTGAGTTTTGTCGATGAACAAAGAACAGAGGCGAAAACTCCGAGTGCCGTAAGCGACAGAGGAAAAGAAAATTTAAGACTTCTGCAAAGAAACAGTACCGATGCAAAAAGCAATAATGTAAACAGTACCATTCCTATGTGATGAGTTGTCATCGAAACACCGAAAATACCGATAAACGGAATCATCAGCATTGTTCCGCCGAAGGGCAGCATTGCCGCATAGCCGAAATCGGGATTAAAAAGCGAACCGCTGTCATAGCTCGCCTGAGCCCAGAGAATTGTGTCTGTGCAGTCGGCGTGAAAAAATGCACCCGAGGGGTAAATGATATAATAAATTACCCCTATAACCGAGATTGCCGCAAAAAACGTTGCCGCAGCATAAGCGAATACTTTCTTTAATTTTAAAACATCAACAAACATATCTTAACTCCAGAATACAAAGAAATCTTTTGTTGCCATATAAACATCGGGGTCATATTCGGAAAGATTGATATTGAGGCTCAAGGACACCGCAAAAACAATCACAACAGTGACTGCGGTAAGCCCCGTTATACATTTTTTGACAGTATGCCCGAAATTCTCGCCGTGTTTTTCACGCATAACGGCACTGAATTCAAGCAGAATAACCGCAGATATAAACGCCGCAAAGAGCGTTATATCGGTGGTGTATCTGAAAATAACTCCGCCGAGGCAGTAGTTTGCAAATGCGGTTACGGGCAATGATACAAGCGATAATGCGAGGATGATTTTTATGCTTTTTGAGATGCTTTTGCTTCTGAACAGCACGGGGCTGAGGAAGAGTGAAAGCATAAACGGAACGGCAAACAAGCCGAAGTTTGTGTCTATATATATTGCTTTGCCGTAGTCCGCAACCCTTGAAAGACTAAGCCCGATATAGGGGAAGAATTCATATGAAACAAACGGCTGAAGGAAATAATGGAATACCGACGAAAAAATTCCGCCTGCAAAAATCTCATATTTCGATGCGTTTGCAACCGTAAGCTGATAATCGGTGCCGAATTGAAGGGGACTGCCGAAACGGGCATTGTTATACCACAAAGTGAATATAACAGCCGCAATAACGGGCAACCCGAGAGCCGCCATTTCACCGATGAAAGGTGAAATTTTTTTATCTTTTAACGATTTTACCGTGTATATCACAATAAAGCCTGCAATTGCAAACGATACGGGAAGAACCGCGTTTATTCTTGAAAGGAAAGCGAGTGCAAAACCCGTTCCCGCAAGAAACATAAATACAGTTTTCTTGACTTTTTTATCGTTTTGCAGGGCTTTAAGTATAAAGTATAAAAATGCCGAAAGAAATGCCATTGCCGCAATGCTTGCAATGTAGTAAAAAGCTGCTCTGCCTCGCTGAACAATCAGAACCATACTTGCAAAATATGTTCCGATTCCACACACCGCCGCAATCCAAGGCGGATTTTTGCCTCTGAATTTTACCCATTCAATAACGGCAAGCGGAAGAAAAATTGCCGTGATTATCGAAAAAATACCCATAACGATGCTGTCGCCCGGTATGATTCCGGACACAAGATAAATCGGCATATAAAGTGTGATTATGGGTGCAATTCCGAAATAGGAATAATACTTTCCGTTAAAAAATGCACGGTCAAACATAAACGGAACGCCGTTTCTTTCGCTCGGGCTATATGGGTTTTCAAGTGCAAGAAGCTCTGCAGAGGGCTGAACATCAATATGAAGCTGCCCCTTCATAAAAGCATCAAACTGCTGAATATACGGCGAATAAGTTTCAACCTTACCCTCAAGCGGATAAAGGTAATAACCGCTTCTGCCTTCGGTCAGGCAGAAAAACAGTGTTACGCCGCTCATTATAAGGCAAAGTGTGACCGCAACCGTTGATGCCCACGAAAAACTCATTTGTGTTACTGCCTGAGCACCGTTTTTTTGCTTCATTATATATACCAGAGCGATGAGCATAAAAATCACTGCAAATCGCAGAAAATTGAAGCTGAGTTTGTATGACGGGTTTATAACAAGCTCGGTTACGGTGAAATCTGTTTTTACATCTTCAAAGGTAATGTCAAGATAGGCTGCATTTCCGTAAGAACTTATATATTCTGTGATGCGGTGCTCCTGACCGCCGACGGGAATTTTTTCTCTTTTTACAAGAGTTGCAGCTTTTGTGCTGTTTTCATCTGCAATGTAATACGCCGTTGTAACATATCGGTTATAATCGTCGGGATTATCGGTTTTAACCGTATAGCTGACGGAGTTAATCGGAAAATCCAGTCCGTCGATTGCAAAGCTTTTGTCGTTTTCCGAAACATTCTTTTCCGTAAACCACGAAGGAGAGTAATCCTTCACTTCGTTGTTGCCTGCAACATAAGAAAACCACACAAAGTTTGAAAGCAGAAGCTCTGCCGCAAGTGATATTACGCATATCACGATTACGGGCAGAATTGCTTTAATTTTTGTTTTCATCAGAGCTCTCCTCGTGATATTCCGCCTCGGTGTTTACGCTCCATATGTTCTCCTTGGTCTGCTTGCCGCTGAGAATATTTGAAACCGCTTCAAACGAGGTTGCCATTGAGTGGTCCATATTGTTATATCTGTGCTGACCGTTTCTGCCTACGCAATAAAGATTGCCGAAGGTGTTGAGATATTCAACAAGCTCATCAATACGGTCATAAGTGTCAAAATAAGCGGGATATGCCTTCTGCACTCTTTCACGGTGGCTGTCAAGCACCTTGGTATCGGTATCAATAACGCCCATTGTTTTGAGTTCGTTGATTGCAAAGTCAACGCAGGCTTTTTCGTCCATATTCCAGAAATCATCACCCTCTGCGCAGAAGTATTCAAGACCGACCCATACGGTATTCTGTGCGTCTTTTACAAGATAAGGCGACCAGTTGTTGAAAATCTGAATTCTGCCGAGCTTAACGCCTACATCCTGAACGTAAATCCAGCAGTCGGGTACAATGTTGCCGAGAGTTTTTATGCCGGTTTCGTTCTTGAGATTGAGTTTATCAAGAAGCAGACCGACGGTTACAAAATCTCTGTAAGGCAGACCTTCTGCAATTTCGGCAGGTGCGGCGGGCACATCTTTACCCATACCGGCAACAAGATCTTTGACGGGCATTGAAGAGATGAAAACATCGCCGTCAAAACTCTCGCCGTCTTCACACTTAACAAAGTTCACCCTGCCGTCAGAAATGTCAATATCCGTAACTTTTTTGTTATAAAGAATTTTGCCGCCCATTTTCACGAATTCGTCACCGACGGTTTCCCAAAGCTGACCTGGGCCGTATTTGGGATATACAAACTCTTCAATGAGAGAGGTTTCAACTTTTCTGTTCTTGCCGGGAATGAGTTTTGAAAACACGTCCTTGATAACTGCAAGAATTGAAAGACCCTTTACTCGCTGTGCACCCCAATCGGCGGAAATTTCGCTCGGATGCCTGCCCCAGAGCTTTTCGGTATAGCCCTCGAAAAACATCGAATAGAGCACCTTGCCGAAGCGGTTGATATAGAAATTCTCAAGCGAGGTTTCCTCTTTTTTGGAAACGGTTGATTTGAGGTAGCTGAAGCCGGCCTTTACCGTTCTCGGAAGTCCCATATTAATGAACGTCTGAGGCTTCATCGAAATGGGATAATCAAAGAATTTATTTAGATAATAAATTCTTGAAATTCTGCGGCGGATAAGCATAACCCTGTCTTCTTTTTCGGGATCGGGTCCGCCTGCGGCAAGGTCTTTTTCTCTGCCGAGGATTTTATCGTCGAATGACGGAGCACCCTGAGTGGGCATCAGATTTTCCCAGAATGCCGTGACCGCCTTATCCTTTGAGAAGAAGCGGTGTCCGCCGATATCCATACGGTTGCCGTTGTAGCGTACCGTTCTTGAAATACCGCCGAGCGTGTCGCTCTGCTCAAGAATAATAACCTCATATTCGTTTGACTTTTTAAGAAGCTCGTATCCTGCAGTCAGACCTGCGGGACCGCCGCCGATAATAATACACTTTTTCATAATATCCCCCATTATGAATTTATTACGGTTCACATTATATCACAGCAATTATGAAAAAACAATTAAAAAAACATTATAAAAATATTAAGAATCAAAACCATATTTATTCCGTCTTTTATATTAGTCGCATTATCGGGCAAAAACTCTCACCGAACCTGAAAAATTTCAAATATTGTATTTTTTTCGCAGGTGTGATAAAATAATATAGACCAAAGGCGAAACTGTCTGTTTTTGACGGATCGGGTGATATTTTATGGAAAAAAACAAGAAAAAATCAAAGAAAAAAACGGTGATTCTTCTGTGTCTGCTGATTCCGTTTGTGCTTGTAACGGGAACGCTTGCAGGCATATTTTTGCCGTTGATTATCAGCTATAACAAAAACGCTTACCACGAGGTTGATATTGTTGAACGCAGTGAAGAATACGTTATGCCTGAAACCGATTCTCAGCCCTCGCATCTGGCTGATGTGACGCTTCACGATGACGAGCTCGGCAGAGACCTGTCGGCAACCCTGCCCAATAACGTCAATCAGGGCGGCGGCAACGCTGTGAAGGATAATTTAGACCGCAACGCATCCTTCGGCAGGAACGAAAACGTAATAAGCGTTTACGGCAAAACACCCATATATAAAGTACCGAAAAAGGATCCCGATATTGAAAATATCCTCATTCTCGGTACGGATTCAAGAGACGTTACCAGAGAAAGAGGCAGAAGCGACTCGATAATCATAATGTCCTATAACAGAAGAACGGGCTCAATCAAGATGACCTCGATTCTGCGTGACTCCCTTGTACCGATTGAAAACCGTGGATGGAACAGAATCAACGCCGCATATTCCTTTGACGGTGTCGGTCTTGCAATTAACACAATCAATGAAATTTTTGACCTCGATATCCAGAGATTTGTTGTTGTTGATTTCAACGGCGTAACCGATTTTATTGACAAGATCGGCGGTCTGACAATCAATCTCACGAAAAAGGAAGCGGAATATCTTCTTAACAAGTCCGGCGGCAAGGGATACCAGTTCCATGAGGGTGCGAATTTTATGAATGGCGACAGAACGCTCAATTATATGCGAATCCGTAAAATCGACAGCGACTTTTACCGTGCAGGCCGTCAGAGAAAGGTTATCGAGCTTGTTGCAAACAAGATTATCAAGGAAAAGAGTATTGCCGAAATTTATGAGCTGACAGAGTTTGCATTCTCGCTTGTCAAGACGAATATTTCATTCGGTGAGCTGTCGTCGGTTATCGGCTCGATTGCCACGAAGGCGGCAGGCAGAAGCATTTCGATGGAATCGCAGACCGTGCCCTATCCCGACGATTCGGTAAACAAATATTATAACGGTATGGCTATCAAATCCTTCGATATCGACAATGCCGCCGTACGAATCAACAAATTCATTTACGGATAAAGAATTTTTTGCTGCGGAGACACCCCGGGAAACGGACGGTGTCTCCTTTTTTATCAACATGACGTAATTTTATTTTGGATAACTATTGATAAAAAGGAAATGCATCGCTATAATATCGTTGAATTCTTTCAAGGAGAGGCTTATGGATACCAATAAATTCAAGCGCACGAAATTTGCGTGTTACTCGGCATATTTCACAATGTCATCGATATTTTCCCTGCCGCCGCTGCTCTTTGCAACGCTTCAGGATATGTACGGAATTTCATATACTCTGCTCGGCACACTGGTGCTGACAAACTTCTGCACCCAGCTTACGGTTGACCTGATTTTTACCGTATTTTCAAAGCATTTCAACGTCGGCAAGGTTGTTAAGGTGATGCCGCTGATAACCTCGGCAGGTATGGCTATTTACGCTTTTTCGCCCGTTGTTTTTCCGCAGAATACATACGTCGGTCTGCTCATCGGTACAGTGCTTTTCTCGGTTTCCGCAGGACTTTCGGAGGTGCTTTTAAGCCCCGTTATTGCGGCGATACCCTCGGATAATCCACAGAAGGATATGAGCCTGCTGCATTCGCTTTACGCATTCGGCGTTTTTACCGTTGTTGTTATCAGCACGCTGTTTCTTCGTATCTTCGGAGCGCATAACTGGATGTATCTCACCCTTTTCTGGGCGGCGCTTCCGATAATTTCGTCGGTACTGTTTATGGTTTCGCCTATGCCTGATATGACCCCTGACGAAAACGGAGAGGGCACAAAGGGTACGAAGCGCAGGGCCCTTGCTCTTGCGCTGTGCGTCGGCTCGATTTTCTTCGGAAGCTGTGCCGAAAACTCAATGTCAAACTGGGTTTCAACATTTATGGAAAACGCTTTGCATATCGATAAAACGCTTGGCGATATCCTCGGAATGGCGATGTTTGCGATTCTTCTCGGCGTGGCAAGAATAAGCTATGCAAAATTCGGCAAAAACATAATGAGAGTCCTTCTCGGCGGTATGGCAGGCGCGGCAGTGTGCTACCTTGTCGCAGGTCTTTCAACAAACGTTGCGCTTGTTTTTGCGGCGTGTATTCTGACGGGATTTTTCACCGCCATGCTCTGGCCGGGTACGCTGATTATGATGGAAGAGAATCTTCCCGGGCTTGGTGTCGCGGCATATGCGCTGATGGCTTCAAGCGGCGACCTCGGAGCTTCAGTTGCGCCGCAGCTTCTCGGAATCGTTGTCGATAAGGTCAAGGAAACCGCCTTTGCCGCCGACCTCGGAGCAAAGCTCGGTCTTGCGGCAGAGCAAATCGGTCTCAAGGCGGGAATGCTCGTCATTTCGGTTTTTCCGATTCTCGGTACGGCGCTGCTGATTTTTGCAATCGGCTATTTCAAAAGGCAGAAAAAAGCATAATTCACAAAAACGCCACCTGCGTCATACAATATGTTTATCAAATATATTTGTTGACAACGCAAAGGTTTTTTGTTATAATTTCTCCCGAGTGAAGACCCGTCTTTCACGGAAAGTCTGTCAGAGAGAGCGCATCATGGGCTGAAAGTGCGCTTGAGATGAGTATTAAGAACGGCAACACTTCACAGGTTAACCCACAATTCAATAAAAAAGAGGATACAGTTTTTCTGTGTCAATAACGGGTGGCACCGCGGGTTATTTATGATTACTCGTCCCGGGAATTGCATTTTCGCAGTTCCCGGGATTTTTGTTTTTGATGAAGAAGCCCTGATTATCAATGGGTGTGGGCAACGCCCACCCTTAACTCTTCACTATTCACTTTTCACTGTTCATTAACCATGTAATGGAGGTATATATTATGTACAGAACTCACCGTTGCAATGAAATAAGAGAGGCTCATATCGGGCAGACCGTTGAGCTTGCAGGCTGGGTTGACGTTGTTCGTGACCACGGCGGCGTTCTCTTTGTTGACCTTCGCGACGAGACGGGCGTGACTCAGGTTGTCGTTCACGATGAAACCCTGCTCAAGGGTGTGAGCAAGGAGACCGTAATTTCCGTTAAGGGTACGGTTACAAAGCGTGACGAAAACACCGTCAACCCCAAAATCGATACGGGTCTTGTTGAGCTTGTTGCGGATACTCTCAGCGTGCTTGGCACCTGCACAAGAGAGCTTCCCTTTGAAGTCGGCTCAAACGACACCAATGAAAATCTCCGTCTCAAGCACAGATTCCTCGACCTGAGAAATCCTGCGCTTCACAACAACATCATCCTTCGCTCGAAGGTAATCGGTCATATGAGAAGGCTGATGGAGGAGAGAGGCTTCCTCGATATCCAGACCCCCATCCTGACTGCTTCTTCTCCTGAAGGCGCAAGAGACTTCCTTGTTCCCAGCCGTAAGCATCCGGGCAAATTCTATGCTCTTCCGCAGGCACCCCAGCAGTTCAAGCAGCTGCTGATGGTTTCCGGCTTTGATAAGTATTATCAGATTGCTCCCTGCTTCAGAGACGAGGATGCACGTGCCGACCGTTCCCCCGGCGAATTCTATCAGCTCGACTTTGAAATGGCTTTCTCAACCCAGGACGAGGTCCTTGAGGTCTGCGAAAGCGTTGTCAGCGATATTTTTAAGACATTCTCCGACAAGAAGGTTACCGAGTCACCCTTCAGACGCATTCCCTATGCCGAATCGATGGCAAAGTACGGCTCGGATAAGCCTGACCTTCGCAACCCTCTCATCATCTGCGACCTGACCGATATGTTTAAGAGGGTCAAGTTCAAGCCCTTTATGAATAAGTACGTCAGAGCAATCGTTGCTCCCTGCAAGAATGAAAGATGGTTCTTTGATAAGTCACTTGCATTCGCAACAAAGCAGGCAAAGATGGCAGGTCTTGCTCATATCACTCTGCTTGATGCCGCAAATTACGGCTTCAAGGATGACCCCATCAGCAAGGTTATGACAGAGGAAGAAAAGCGTGAAATCGTTGAGCTTACGGGCGTTAAGGAAGGCGAAACAATCTTCTTTATCTGCGATGGCGTTTCCGACGTTGCCGATAAGAATGCAGGCGTTGTCCGCACCTGGCTCGGCGAAGAGCTCGGACTCATCAACAAGGATTCGTTTGAATTCTGCTTCGTTGTTGATTTCCCGATGTACGAAAGAGACGAAACAACCGATAAGATTATCTTCACACATAACCCCTTCTCAATGCCCCAGGGCGGTCTTGAGGCTCTTGAAACAATGGACCCCTGCGAGATTCTCGCATATCAGTATGACCTTGTCTGCAACGGCATTGAGCTTGCATCGGGTGCAGTGCGTAACCACAGCCCCGAGATTATGAGAAAGGCGTTCGAAATCGCAGGCTACAGCGAGGAAGAGGTTGAAAAGAGATTCAGCGCTCTTTATAATGCATTTCAGTTCGGTGCACCGCCTCACGCAGGTATGGCTCCCGGCGTTGACAGAATCGTTATGCTTCTTGCTGATACCGAAACAATCCGTGACGTTATCGCATTCCCGCTTGACGGTACGGCTCAGGACCAGATGCTCGGCGCACCCGGCGTTGTTACAGAGCTTCAGCTCTTCGAGGCAAACGTTGCAATCCGCGGCAAGGGCGGTGCAGTTGAGGTTTCGGGCACAGAGGGAGATGCTTCCGCATTTGCCGCAACCGTCAGCTCCGCAAAGGGCGGCACAATGACCAAAGAAAAGTGGCTCGGCGAGCTTGAGAGCGTCAACGAGCTTGCGTTCTCTGCAGACGAAAAGAAGAGAATGCAGAAGCTCCTCGATATGATGGCAGGCAACGAGGCCGAGCTTGAAAAGACCGAAACAGACGGCGTTGAAGCAATGGTTTACGTTATGCCTATGACCAACGTTCTGCGTAACGACGGCAGAAATCAGCCTTTTGCACGCAAAGACCTGCTTGAAGGCGCTCCCCAGAGCACTGAGGACAGCTGGCAGGTTCCCAGACTTGTAAAGTGAGGTGCAGATAAGTGTTTTATATTAACGAAATAAATGCGGCAGGCAAAATTGCCGTGGATGATACTATCCTTGTAAAAGGAACACCTGCAACCGCAGGCTCAAAAATGCTTGAGAAATTCGTTCCTCTTTTCAGCGCGGAAGCCGTTGAAAGACTTGAAAAGGCAGGCTATGCAATCGCAGGCAAGACAAACGTCGGCGAATTCGGCCTTGACCTTATGGGCGAAACCTCTTATTTCGGTGCGGCAACCGTAAACGGCAATCTTGCAGGCGCAGCAGCAGCTCTCGTTGCAGAGGGCAAGGTCAAGGGTGCACTCTGCGTCGACCTCAACGGTGCTCCCAGAAGAGCCGCCGCAGTTTCGGGCGTTGATTTCATCAAGCCCACCTACGGTACTGTTTCCCGTTACGGTGTTATAGCCTGTGCCTGCTCGGGTGAGCAGATAGGCGTTACAGCCGCAAATGCAGACGATGCAAAGGAAATCCTTTCCGTTATCGCAGGTCACGACAGCAAGGACGGCACAAGCCTTCCTGCAGAAAAATACGATTATTCAACAGACGAAGACGTTTCTTCAATGAAAATATGCATCGTTAAGGAGCTTTACGAAGCCGCCGATGACGCAGTTAAGGCAAATATCGACGCATACGCAGAGAGCCTTAAGAAGCTCGGTGCAACGGTTGAAACGGTTTCACTCGATATCGTTTCTCAGGCACAGACTGCCTGGCAGATTCTTATGTCTGCGGAAACAACCAACAATCTTTCAAGATTTGACGGCGTAAAATACGGCTACAGAGCCGCTGAATACAAGAATATCGACGAGCTTTACGTAAAGAGCCGCTCCGAGGCAATGGGATTCCTTGCAAAGGCTACAATCATTTACGGCTCCGACGTTCTTGCAAAGGCAAAATACGAAAAATGCTATGATAAATCCCTGCGTATCCGCCGCATCGTCTGCGACAAGGTAAGAGAAATTCTTGCTTCATACGATGCGATTCTTGCTCCTGCCTGCGGAAAGGCAGAGTATAAGCCTTACGATACGCTTGATGCGTTTGAAAAGGTGTTTGAGGAGAGCCTCTTCACCGCAATTCCCTCAATCACGGGTATGCCTGCAATGGTTACAAAGGGCGTTCAGCTTATGGCTGATTCCTTCAAGGAAAGCGTTCTGCTGAGCATTGCAAAGAGCGTGGAGGTGTAAGATTATGAAATACGAACTTGTTATAGGTCTTGAAACTCACGTTGAGCTTTCAACCGATTCAAAGCTTTTCTGCTCCTGCGGCGGTCATTCAAGCCCCAAGGAGCCCAACGATTGCGTTTGCCCTGCTTGCTGCGGTATGCCGGGTATGCTTCCCGTGACAAACAAGCACGCAATCGAGCTTGCAGTCAAGGCGGGCTTTATGCTCAACTGCAAAATCAATCAGTACACAACCTTCGATAAGAAGAGCTATTATTATCCCGACCTTCCCTGTGCTTACCAGATTACCCAGTGGTTCCATCCCGTCTGCGTTGACGGCAGCGTTCAGATTGGCGAGAGAACAATCGGAATCAAGCAGATTCACGTTGAGGAGGACGCAGGTAAGCTCGTTCACGATGAGGCAACAAACACCTCATTCGTTGACTATAACCGCACAAGCGTTCCGCTTATCGAAATCGTCAGCAGACCCGATTTCCGTTCATCCGACGAGGTTATCGCATATCTTAAAATGCTCAAGGCAAGCCTCCAGTTTGCAGGTATTTCAGAATGCGAAGAGGGTGCAATGAGATGCGACGTCAACATTTCCGTACGTCCCGAAGGCTCAACGGAATTCGGCGTGCGCTCGGAAATCAAGAATATGAGCTCGCTTTCCGAAATCAAGGACGCAATCGAATTCGAAAAGGTACGCCACATTGATGCGATTGAACGTCATACAGAGATGCTTGTCCAGGAAACACGCCGTTGGGACGACGTCAAGAGACGTACTTTCCCGATGAGAAACAAGGAAACTGCGGCTGATTACCGCTATTTCCCCGACCCCAACCTTATGCCCATCGTTATCGATGACGAGTGGCTTGCCGAAATCAGAGCAAGTATGCCCGCAACCGCAGACGAAAAGGCTTCGCACTATGAGGCAATGGGTATTGCGGCAAAGGAAGCGGCTGTCCTTTCATCCGACAGAAAGCTTGCCGATACCTTCGATGCAGTTGTTGCAACGGGCAGAAGCCCCAAGGTTGTTGCAGGCTGGATTCTTACCGAGTGTATGGGTCAGATGAAGCGTCTTGAGCTTGCTTCGCTCGATATCGACGCAATGAAGCTTGCAAGAATCATCGAGCTTGTTGAAAGCGGCGAAATCACACGTGCGGCAGGTAAGAAGGTGCTTTCCGCAGTGTTTGAGAATGACGTTGAGGTTGATGCTTACTGCGAAGAAAACAAGCTCAACGCAAAGGTTGACGAGAGCTTCATTCTTGAAACAGTACGCAAGGTTATTGCAGAGAATGAAAAGGTTGTTGCCGACTATAAGGGTGGCAAGGTCAAGGCTCTGCAGGCACTTTTCGGCAGCGTTATGAAGGAGCTTCGCGGCACGGGCTCACCCGACGTTATCCGCGCAATGCTCGAAAAAGAGCTTAACGGCTGATTATGAAATAAAAATGCGACTTGTACGGGATTATTTCCCTGCAGGTCGCTTTTTGTTTAGTTTAAATAATTATTGTATTTTTTGTTTTACTATGCTATAATAAAATGAATTATTATCTTTTTTTGCATATTATTACAGATCTGCAGAGTTGTATGCAAAAGCATTCACGGGTCCTGATAAAAAACGTCAGGCAGTCAATAACGAGATTATACAGTAAGGCGGAACTTTTTATGTTAAAATGGCTTCGGAGAATAACACTGCTTGTGTTTGCGGTTACTCTTGTTGCTTTCGTTGTTTTTACGGCGATAGACAGGATTACAACCGATACGTCAATACCCGAAATTGCCGTTGAAACGGCGGAGCTTTCAATAAGCGTCAAGGACGGCAGGGAAGCGTTGCTTCAGGGCGTCACCGCTTTTGATGAAAAAGACGGCGATATCAGCGAAAAGGTGCTTGTTGAATCGGTTTCAAAATTCATTGAGCCTGGCGTTTTTGACGTAACATACGCCGTTTCCGACAGCGACAATCACGTTTCGAAGGCGATGCGGAGAGTCCGTTATACGGATTATACCCAGCCTGAATTCTATATGAAGAGAGCATTGGTTTATTCCGTTGACGAGGACGTTGATATCCGTGCGGCAGTCGGTGCAAGGGACTGCATTGACGGTGATATAAGCGACAAGGTTACCATCGTTGCGACCGATTTCGTTCAGAATACCGCAGGCGTATTCACCGTTTCTCTTCAGGTTGCAAACAGTATGGGTCATATGATTTATCTTGACGTAACCGTCCACGTTGAGGGCAACGAAACGATGGCTCCCGAAATTCAGCTTGAGAAATCGCTCATTTACATAAAGAAGGGTGAAAAGCCCGTATTCGAAGATTACATCAAGGAAGTTACGGTTAACGGCGTGCTTATGGAAAATTACGGCTTGCTGGTTTCAACAAACTTCAACAGCGAAAAGGAAGGTACGTATAACGTGCATTTTTACGTTTCAACAGATGACGGCTACGAAGGACATTCGATTCTTACCGTTGTTGTTGAATGATTGGGGTGATAAGGCTTGAAAAAGAATAAATCTTGGTTTTCGGTAACGTTTGAGTGGAACAGCCTTATCAAAGACCTGATTCGCAACGTGTGGATAATAGCCCTTGCGGTGCTGATTGCTTATATGGGAATTCAGGTTTACGAAAAGAGTATCTATACTCCGACGTATACGAGCAGGGCAATCCTTGTTGTCCGTGCAAAGGTCGGCTCCTCGGGAATCTACAGCAATCTTGCTTCATCCTCGGAGATGGCAACGATTTTCACAAACGTTTTCCAGCAGCCGTCAATGAAAAAGCTTGCGGCGGAAAATCTCGGTCTGGGCAAGTTTGACGGAACGATTACCGCAGAGGTAACGGGTACAACCAACCTGCTCAACGTTTCAGTCAAAAGCACAAGCCCCGAGGCGGCGTTCAGGCTGCTTTCGTCGGTGCTTGAGGTGTATCCGAATATTTCCGATACGATTTTCACCGATGCCGTTATCGATATCATTTCAAATCCGAATATGCCCACCTCACCGTCAAACTCATCGCTGATTACTTACAGAAACCAGATTTTGCTCATTGCGATGGCTCTTGCGGTGGCGGCGATAGTTCTCGGCTCGCTTATGCGTGAAACGGTCAAGGAGACAAAGGGCTTCAGCGATAAAATCGATTCTTCTCTTATCGGAACGGTTTCTCACGAAAAGGCACACCTTTCATCAAAGGAAAAGCTGAAAAAGAAAAAGCGTTCGCTGCTGATAAACGATGCTTATTCGTCGCTGAAATTTACGGAGGATTACCGCAAAATCGCAACGAAGCTCGAATATATGCAGAAAAAGAAGGGCGAAAAGATTTTTTCAATCACAAGCGTTGCTGAAAACGAAGGCAAGTCAACCGTTGCGGCAAACCTTGCAATTGCGCTTTCAAACAGAGGCTATAAGGTTGCTCTTGTTGACCTTGACGTGCTCAAGCCTTCAATCCATAAGATTTTCGATTTCCATCAGGAAATAACAAACGGCTTTTCCGACGTTCTTTCCAAGAAGATTTCTCTTGCCGATTTCAGCTTTTTCCGTTACAAAAAAAGCAACTTGGTAATAGCTTTCAACAGGAAAACCCAGGATGACGTGAAGGATCTGCTTGAAGGCGAAACCCTGACGGAGTGTCTGGAAACTCTCCGCAAAAAAATGGATTTCGTTATCATTGATACGTCTCCTGTTTCGGTTTCCGCCGATGCGGTTTCAATCTCCGCACACGCCGACAAGATTATGCTTGTTGTCAGGACTGATACCGTTGCGGTGCAGGATATCAACGATGCCATTCTTTCAATCCGTGATTCGGGCGGAAAGCTTGAGGGCTGCATTCTTAACGACGTCTATAAGGAATTCACTCTCTTCGGTCAGATGGGCACCGATGAATCCGGCTATTACAGAAGCGGATACAGCTACAGAAGGCAGCCTTCCCCTGGTGAAGGCTCTTCGGAAGGCGGCTATGAAGCTTCAAACTAAATCGAGAAATAAGGTTATTTTATGAATAATAATGTCACAAATAACGATAACACCAATTCATCCGTTGAAATCAAGGTGCTGATAAGCGATATCTGGCGCGGTGTGGCAAAATTCGGCTGGATTGTTGTTGCGCTTGCAGTGCTTTTCGGAGGTCTGCAGTTTTACAGAAGCTACGTGCGTTTTACTCCCGTCTATACCGTTTCGGCAACCTTTACCGTTCAAACGGAAAACAAGGTGCTTTCGGGCGAAAACGGAGTTTCCGCATATTCGTTCTTCTATAACAAAAATACCGCCGACCAGCTTGCAAGTGTTTTTCCGAATATTATCAGCAACCCCATTCTGACAAAGAAGGTCTGCGAGGAGCTTTCGGTAACGAATATGCCCGCAACCGTTACTGCCACTTGTATAAGCGATACCAATATGGTAACCCTTACGGCAACGGGCAGAGACCCCGACCTGACGTATAACACGTTGGATTCGGTTATCAGAAATTATTCGATGGTTGCGGATTATATAATCGGACGAACAAAGCTTGTTGTTATCAGCGAGCCTGTTTTTCCCGAAACGCCGTCCAATAAAATGGCGTGGCGTTCATCGGTGCTTCGTGCGGCTCTTATCGGTGCTGTTCTCGGTGTCGGCTGGATTATGGTCTACGCAATTCTCAGAAAGACTGTCCGCACCAAAGAAGATATACGCAACATTCTCAACCGTAACTGCATCGGCGTTCTTCCGCAGGTTGTTTTTAAGAAGTACCGCAGAAAGGTCAATACCGACGTAATTCTGACAAACCCGTTGATAGGCGGCGATTTTCTTGAATCGGTGCGTTTGCTGAGAAACTCGGTGTCTACCCTTATCAACGAAGATGAAAAGGTTGTTATGATAACGAGCACCGCCCCCGGCGAGGGCAAATCCGTTGTTACGGTTAACCTTGCCGAAATCTTTGCGCGAAACAGCAAAAAGGTTCTTGTTGTCGATTGCGATCTTCGCAATTCGGGAATCCGTCACGTTATAGACGAATCGGAAAAAGAAACGCTTGAAAAAACGGATACTTATGAAATTCTCAGAAAAAGCGATCTGAATTTTGATATTCTTGAATTTACTGTTGCCGATAACGATATAAATACCGTAATCCGTACAGCGGCGCTGAAAACATTTTTCGGAAGATTAAGGGAGGAATACGACCTTATCCTTGTTGATACGCCTCCCTGCGGAATCATTTCCGATGCAAGCATTGTTGCAGGCGCTACGGATGCGATGATTTACGTTATCAGGCAGGATGCTGTTATGCAGACCGCAATCAGATCGGGCATCAGCTCAATGCTTGAAACCGAAACAAGATTCCTCGGCTGCATCCTCAACGGTGCAACGGGAGGTCTCGGCGGATACGGCAACTATTATAAATACGGCGGATATAACAAATATTACCGCTACGGACATTCGTACAAATACGGCTATGGCCATTCACATAAAAGCGGCTACGGTTACGGCGGCAAATAATAAATTCCGATGAAGTGAGTTGATTGAATTGAAGAAGCCAAGTGAATATGTTGAGCTTTTCCGTTCGCTCGGAAAAGAATGGAAGTGGCTTCTGCAATACGTTTCAAAATACCGTCTGCAGATAGTCTTTTACGTCGTTGTCGGTCTCGTGAGCACAGCTATGGGTCTCGGTTCAAGCGTTGCGTCGAAGTATCTCATTGATTCCGTTGTTTCTCACGATAACGACACCATTCTCGGAAGTGCATTGCTTGCGGTCGGTCTCGGTGTTGCTCAGATTGCGGTCGGAGCGGTTGTTTCCAGAATTGCAGGCGTTGTCGGCACGAAAATCAGCACCGAAATCCGCAGCGGTGTCTATGAGCACGTTGTTTATTCCAAATGGGAGGATATAAGAAAATACCATTCGGGTGACCTCCTCAACAGAATCGAAGGCGACGTAACGGCTGTTTCAAACAGCATTATTTCCTACATACCGAGCGTTTTCACAAAGGGTGCGCAGTTTGTCGGATGCCTTGCAGTCGTGCTTTATTATGACCCCACAATGGTGATATTTGCTTTTATGAGCGCGCCGTTTCTCGTTTTATCGTCAAGGATAACCACCAGAATGGTGCGTAAATATAACAAGGAAAGCCGTGAAATGAACGGCAAAATCCTTTCCTTCTATTCGGAAACAATCCAGAATCTGCAGACAATCAAGGCGTTTGATATAACGAAACGCTATATCGAGCAGATCAAGGTCAATCTTGAGCTTCACAGAAAAATCAAGCTCGACCACGATAAGTTTTCAATTGTTATGAGCCTGTGTATGTCATTTATCGGTCTTGCTGTTGCATATACCTGCTACGGCTGGGGCGTTTACAGACTCTGGCAGGGCGCGATAACCTACGGCACGATGACTCTTTTTCTTCAGATTTCGGGTCAGCTTACAAGCTCGTTTTCTTCTATCGTTTCTCTTCTTCCCGGCGCAATTACCATTGCAACCGCCGCAGGCAGAATTATGGAAATCACCGACCTGCCGCTTGAAAAAAGAGAAGACGATGCCGAAGCGGAAAAGATGGAAGAATCCGCAAACGAAAACGGCGTAAAAATCTTCTGCGATTCGCTCAGATACACTTATCCCGATGCAGATGCACCGGTTATCAGCGATGCGTCATTTGAGGCTTCTCCCGGCGAAACGATTGCTTTTGTCGGACCTTCTGGCGAAGGTAAAACAACTCTTCTCAGGCTTATTCTCGGCCTTGTTGAGCCCGATTCGGGAGTTCTGGAGCTTGAGTCTGCGGAGGGCAGCAGAATTTCGGTTTCCGAGTGCACAAGGCGATTCTGCTCCTATGTGCCCCAGGGTAATGCAATTTTTTCGGGCACGATTGCGGATAATCTGCGTATCGTCCGTCCCGAGGCTGATGACGGCGAGCTTATTGCTGCGCTTGAAACGGCGGATGCCTGGAGCTTTGTCAGCGAGCTTCCTCTTGGAATCAACACTGAAATCAGCGAAAAGGGTACCAACTTTTCTGAGGGTCAGGTGCAGAGAATTTCCATTGCGAGAGCGATTCTCAGAGATGCTCCGATTATTGTTATGGACGAGGCTACGAGTGCGCTTGATGCGGATACCGAGGCAACAGTGCTTGCCAATATGATGAAGGCTTATCCCAACAGAACAAGGATTATCACAACGCACAGACCCAGTATGCTTCAGTATTGCACAAGGGTTTACCGAATCAACGAAGACGGTGTTCTTACAGAAGATAACGATGCAACTGAATAAACTATCAAGGATGCACCCACCCAAAACGGTGCATCCTTTTATTTTTTATTATTTTCATATTGATTAAATAGAATTTAGATGATATAATTTAAAATGGATTATAACGTAAAACGGAGACGGAGTTATGTATAAGATAAAAGAAGGCTTTATAATCAGAAAAGTCGGCGGGCAGATTATGGCTGTGCCCACGGGCAAAATGACCTCTGAAATCCACGGGATGATTATTCTTACCGAGAGCGGTGAATTGCTGTGGAATGCGATGCTCGGCGGTGCGGAAGAAGAGTACCTTGCTGATATTCTGACTGAAAACTACGAGGTTGAGAGAGAAACCGCACTTGCTGACGTGCGCAAATTCATTTCTTCGCTCAGGGAGCAGGGTGCGCTCGATGAATGACTGTCAGCGCCTGAGCGGAAACATTCTTGAGCAGATCAGCAGCTGGGCAAAAAAGAATTTTGTCCCCCTCAATGCAACCTTCGAACTCACACCGTTTTGCAATTTCAGATGCGTGATGTGCTACGTCCGCCTTAATAAGAATGAGGCGGAAAGGCAGGGCAAAATGCTTTCTGCCGATGAATGGCTAGGAATTGCACGTCAGGCACGGGATATGGGCACGCTTTACGTTACTCTGACGGGCGGAGAGCCGTTTCTCCATCCCGAATTCTGGAAAATATATGAAGAGCTCAACAAAATGGGCTTTCTGATTTCGATTCTCTCAAACGGCTATCATATCGATGAATCTGCAATTGAAAAATTCCGCGAATTCGGTATGCCGTTTATGATAAAGCTCACTCTTTACGGTGCAAGTGACGAAACGTATAAAAAGGTCTGCGGCTCTTCGGACGGATTTACAAGAATTTCAAAAGCCGTTGATTTGTTGGTGCAGGAAAAGGTGCCGCTTAAAATGACTTCGACAATTGTTCGTGAAAATGCGCACGATCTGCAGGCGATATATGCTTTTGCAAGGAAAAAAGAGATTCCGATGCAGCATACGGTTTCTGTTGTCAGATCATCGAGAAATTCCGAAAACACAACCGAAAGCTCCCGATTCGCCTTAAGCGATTTTCCTGAAGAGATTACTCTTGAGGAGCTTGAAAAATCAAAGTTTCCTCCGCTTGAATCTCCGTTTGCCTGGTGCGCAAGCTACGGCTCGTCCGTCTGGATGACCTGGCACGGACACGTTCAGATGTGCTCATTTATGAGCATTCCCGAGATTGTTTATTCGGGAGAACTCGCTTCGGACTATATCCGTTTGCACAGAGAGCTTGAAAAAATCAAAAATCCGTCGGAATGTGCGGAATGCGAATGGCAGGAATTCTGTCAGCGCTGTCCCGGCGTGCTTTGCTCCGAAAGCGGACACCCCGAAAAAACCGATGCAGGTCTTTGCGATATGGCAAAGAGACTGTATGAATTATACACACAAAGAAAAGGAGAACGGATATGAAAAAGAAATATATCGCTCCCGAAAGTAAGCTGATTGTCGTGAATCTCAACGAGGGAATTGCCGCTGTTTCTGGCGGTATCTCCGAGGTTTCAGGCTCTGCCGTTATCAGATTCACCCATGATTTGGACGGCTGCAGAGGCCGCTACACGGGCATTGAAAGCGCAAAGGTTGACCCAAATATTGATACGTTTATGGGTTATTACAACCAGTTGACGGGTTACGGCGCAGACGTTTATTTCAACTGCTTCAAATATGTATTTAACGGATGATTATTAAAATTGCAGACCTGCCCGTTGAATGGCAGGATGAATATTCGGATTTTGTCAGCGGTTTTTTGTGTCGGACAGACGAAAAGCCCGTTGTTTCCGTGCGTTTTGAAACGAAGCTGACAGAGAGCCACGGTGTTCAGTACGGTGACTTTCATCCCGATAGATTTCTTCGTCTTGAAAACGGTGAGTTTGCCCTTGCAAACGCCGATTGGAGCAGAGTTACCTCGTATTTTCCGACGCAGAGCGGTATGTATGCTCTTCCTTTGTCGGCAATCTGCTCCCGTTTTTCATATCACGGTGCGTTCCTTATGCACGCCTCCTGCGTTGATTTCAACGGTGATGGCGTGATTTTTGCAGGTAATTCGGGCGTAGGCAAAACAACTCAGGCGGAGCTGTGGCAGAAGCATCTCGGTGCAGAGATTATTAACGGCGATAAGGCTTTTGTCCGTGAAATAAACGGTGAGTTTTACGGCTGCGGACTTCCGTGGAAGGGCTCGTCGGAATATTGCATCAACCGGAAAACGAGACTGAAGGGGATAGTGGTTCTCCGTCAGGCAAAGGAAAACAGAATAACAAGGCTCGATGCGGCGAGGGCAACGGAATGCTTTATGCCCCATATTTTTATGCCGCATTGGGATAAGGACTGTCTTGAAAACGTTCTCGGCATCTTCGGTAATGCAATCGAAAAAGTTCCCGTATATCTTCTCGAATGCAGACCCGATGAGGACGCTGTCAGGCTGACTTACGACACACTTTTCAGATAAATATGGAAAAATTGATTTGTTCATCGGCGGAATTCGTCGGATTAATTGAAGAAACTGTCGGCTCGGGAGGCACTATGCCGATAGTGGTTACTGGCAACAGTATGCGTCCATTTCTTAAGGACGGAGAGCATACGGTTTGGCTTGAACGGTGCACCGATTCCGATTTCAAAAGAGGCAGAATATTTCTTTTCAGGCGCACTAACGGCAAAATCGTTCTCCACAGAGTGAGAAAGGTTAGACCCGACGGCGTGCTTGTTATGAACGGAGACGCACAGAATTGGTGTGAAAATATAGAGAAAAATCAGGTGCTTGCCGTTGTAACTCATATCGAAGCAAACGGCAAAAAGAAACCCTGCAAATCATTGTTTTACAGAATGCGAACGGAAATCTGGCAGCTGCTTATGCCCGTGCGTCCGTTTGTTTTCAGAATAGTCAGAAAAATCAAAAGAACGTTCAGAAAACCGGAGAGATAAAATGGGATATCCGACCGAAAAGTTAATAAAGCTTATCACTGCTGAAGTGCAGGGCAATGTACTGCCTGCGGATTTTTCGGTTACAGACAGTGAGCTTGCCGAAATGTATTCGGTCACGTGTACGCACAGTGTATCTCATCTGCTTGCATCGTCGCTGATAAATAATAATCTGCTTTCGGCAAGTCCTTTTGTCGGTGTATTCCGTGAAAGCATTTACTCAACTATTTACAGCTATGAAAAACGCAGCTATGCACTTGAAAGAGTCTGTGAAGCGCTTGAAAATGCAGGAATAGCGTATATTCCGCTTAAAGGCTCCGTGATAAAGGATTTTTACCCCGAGCCGTGGATGCGTACGGGCTGCGATATTGATATTCTCGTGCACGAAGAGGATTTGCGCAAAGCTGCAGACGCTTTGACGTCATCCCTCGGCTATAAAGAAGAGGGGAAGGGCAAGCACGATATCCAGATTCTTTCAACCGAAAACGTGTATATTGAGCTTCATTTCAGCCTTCTTGAAGAAGAGGCTTCCCCTCAAATCGCAAAGGTGCTTGAGCAGGTATGGGATTATGCAAGGCCTGTTGAAAACGGAAAATACAGATACAAGCTCGATGATGCGATGTTCTATTTTTATCACGTTGCCCATATGGCAAAGCATTTCATTGTCGGCGGCTGCGGAATGAGACCGTTTCTTGACCTTTGGATAATGAGGGACAGGATAAACCGCGAATCGAAAGAGACAAAGCATTTGCTGAAAAAAGGCGGTCTTTCGGCGTTTGCGGAAATTGCCGAGGAGCTTTGTGACGTCTGGTTTTCAGGCGGTGAGCACAGCAGAGTCACAAGGGTGATGGAAGAATTTATTCTTGAAGGCGGCTGCTTTGGTACACATGAAACGAAAATGCTTACCGGGCAGCAAAAAGCAGGCGGAAAAGCAAAACATATTTTTTCCAGAATATTCATTCCGTATAACGAGCTGAAAAGACAGTATCCGATAATCAAAAAATATAAAATTCTGACTCCTTTCTGCGAAATTTGCAGATTGCTGTCACTTTTGTTTGGGAAAAAGAAAAATTTCAGGAAGAATTACATCGGAAAGCTGAGCGATGTTTCCGATGAACGTATTGAAGATATAAATATGCTGTTTGAAAGCGTGGGATTTTAATGAAAGAGAAAAATACTCCCGATAACAACGTTAAAGGCGGACTGATAAGAATATGTAAATTCGTGCATATCCTTATGACGATTGCGGTCAATGCCAATTGCCTTTATCACTACAACACCGTACACAATCACTACGGTGTAGGCGATACGAGATTTGTGCTTTTCGTTTTGCTTTATACGGGCGTGCTACTGTTTTCGCTTCGCACCTATAAATCATATGACTTCGGTTTTACCGAAAGCTCGATGCTGGCTTATTCGCAGTCTCTTGCTGACGTTATTGCTGGCAGTGTGTTTTACGTTGTGTTTGTTATTGCGAACTCAAAGCTGTTTACGCCGCTGCCGCTGATATTTATGCTTCTTGTTCAGATTGTTATTAATTTTGTCTGGAGTTATCTGATAAATAAGCTGTATTTTAAAATTTATCCGCCCAAGAAAACCGCATTGATTTACGGCGATGAGGCGGCAATCAAGCGAATCGGCGATGCCTACAACCGCATCAGGAATTTTGAGATAGTTAAAAGAATCCGCATTCCCGAAGAAGATAACGGCTGGCTCGACGAGCTTGACGGCTGCGAGGCGGTTTTTATTGCGGGATTACCTCATAAAACAAGAAATCTCACCCTTAAAATCTGTCTTGATAAGGGAATTGACTGCTATGCCGCACCGTATCTGGGCGATATCGTTATGATGGGTGCGGAGCATATGGATATGTTCAGCGTGCCTGTTTTCAGGACAAAAAGAGCAGCTCCGAAAATAGAATATGCCTTCATAAAGCGTGCAATTGATATTGCGGCTTCGCTTGTCGGAATTATCGTGCTCAGCCCCCTGATGGCGGTAACGGCAATTGCAATCAGAGCGTATGACAAGGGACCTGCTTTATATAAGCAGGTGAGACTTACACGCAACGGCAAGGAATTCAAGATTCTTAAATTCCGCAGTATGCGGGTCAATGCCGAGAGTGACGGTGTTGCAAGGCTTGCAGGCGAGAACGATGACAGAATAACACCCGTCGGCAAGATTATCCGTGCGTGCCGTCTGGACGAGCTGCCCCAGCTTTTCAACATACTCAAGGGCGATATGACTATTGTAGGACCCAGACCCGAACGCCCCGAAATTGCAGCGCAGTATCAGGAGGTGCTTCCCGAGTTTGCTCTGCGGCTTCAGGTCAAAGCAGGTCTCACGGGACTTGCCCAGGTCTACGGCAGATATAATACCGAGCCTTATGATAAGCTCCAGATGGATTTGATGTATATTAACCAGATGTCGTTTGTCAAAGACCTCAGGCTTATGTTCGCAACGGTAAAAATACTCTTTATCAAGGACAGCACCCAAGGCACCGCCGCAGGCCAGACAACCGCCATGGCAGAGAAAAAAGAGGAAACGGATACAGTTACAAAATAAAACTATCTGTGCAATGAAGCGGAGGATATTATGAGCAATTCTCCTAGAAAAAAAATACTCTTAATAAATACTTTTTTTAAGGTTGGCGGAATTCAATCGTCTATGATAAATATGGCGAATCAGCTTTGTAATGACTATCAGGTTGATTTGTTGCTGTATTATCCTGAAGGTCCTTTGAAGGACAGACTTGATTCTAAGGTGAACATAATCAGACCCTGTTGGGCACTTAAAGCTTTGGGAATGTCCGTTAGTGAAGCAATAAAATCCAGAAATCCTTTTATTGCACTGTTTAAGATTTTCGGTTCAGTATGGGCACGTATATTTGACAACAGATTACCAATCTGGATTGCTACAAAATTTGAAAAAAAGTTAAGCGGATATGATTTGGCGGTTGCATATCGACCTGAGACACGAAAAAAAATGTTATGTTCGGGTTTCGTCAGAGTGTTAACACGATGCGTTGACGCAAAGCAAAAAGCTGCGTGGATACATTATGATGCACTGACTCTTGATAACGACAGTAAATTTAATAAGAAATACTATGAGCCTGTTGATAAAATTATCGGTGTTTCCGCATCTGTAGCGGAATCTTTTGCAACGGTGCATCCTGAGTTCAAACACAAAACGGACTTTTGTTATAATTTTTATGAGTATGATAAAATCATAGACAAAAGTTTGGAAGAACAAACAATTAAGTTTCCTCAGGATAAAATTATCTGTTTTTCCGCTTGCCGTTTGAGTGTCGGAAAGGGAATTGTGAGAGGAATAAAAGCTTTTGCCCCTGTTTTGAGGGAACATAAGGATGTTTTGTGGTATATTGCGGGAGACGGACCCGAGAAAGAAAACATTGAATCAGCAATAAAAAAAGAAAATCTTGAAAGCAGGATTATTCTTCTCGGAAGCCAAAGCAATCCGTACAATTATATGAAAAACTCGGATTTGCTGATTATTTTATCTTATCATGAGGCAGCACCTATGGTATATAAAGAAGCCAAAGCGTTACACGTTCCCGTTTTTTCAACAAGAACCTCTTCAACGGAAGAAATGCTCAACGACGGAGTTGAGGATTTCATTTGCGAAAACTCGGAAGACGGAATCAGAGAGAGCTTTTCGGAGCTGATGAACAACAGAGAGAAGCTCTACAGTGCAAAAAAAGCTCTTGACGGGTATTGCGGCAACAACAATGATTCGCTCAGTTTTTTTGCAAAATTGATAAGCGGTAAGGAGAACTAATAAAATGAAATTGAAGAAAGCATTGGGATATTTCTTATATAATCTTATTGCAAAACATCTCCCGATTTCCAATTCAAAAATTAACATAGGACAAAAGGGCATCAGAGCTTTTTGTGCGAAGCTTATGTTAGATAAATGCGGAAAAAAAGTAAATATTCAAAAAGGCGCAGCTTTTTCTTCAAGGGTATCGCTCGGGGATTATTCCGGAATAGGAATTGATGCTCGGATTAAAGGTAAGTGCACTATCGGAAAATACGTTATGATGGGACCTGATTGTACCATATACACACGCAATCACGAATTTTCCGATTTGACCAAGCCGATGATGGAGCAGGGATACGGTGAAGAAAAAGAAGTGGTAATCGGTGATGACGTGTGGATTGGCGGAAACGTAACGATTCTTCCCGGAGTAAAAATAGGAAGCCACTCAATTATCGGTGCGTGCTCCGTAGTAACAAAAGATGTTCCGGAATATGCAATTGTTGCAGGAAACCCTGCACAGGTAAAGAAATACAGAAACCAATAAAACGAGTACAAACGAGGTGACCGGCGTGATTTCAATAAAAGATAATAAAATTCGCTGGGCTATCTCGGCAACTTTGGCTTTGTTGATACTTTTTGGCACATACAGAAATGTTTTTTCACTTGCTGCATTTTTAATTATGTGTTTAATGCTTGCTTTTTGTGACAAGGAATCAAACTTATTGCAGATATTCTTTGTTATGCCAATGGCAAACATTTTCAAACTTTCTCCCGGCGTGCAATCCTTTTTTACGGTTATTATGCTGGTTTATGTTGTTTTGCATCTTGTTTTGCCGAGAAGGTCAACTCTTTTTGTGATGCTGTTTGCGATTTATGTGCTTTTAGGACAGTTTTTCTGCGGTAGCTTTAATCTGTTCAGGACAATAAAACTTGTATGCAATTTTTTGTTTTTATCCAGCACACTGAATTCGGATGTGAAAATCAATCATAAAGATGTATTTTTAAGCTATATAATCGGAAACATAGCAGCATCGGTTTTTGCAAAAATGGATTCAGGTTTCTTTAAAATAGAAAGCTACATAGGTGTTAAAGACCTTGGCGGATTAGGCGAGTTCAGCGATGTTGAGCGTTTTGCCGGATTATATACAGATCCGAATTACTATTCGATTTCTTTGATTATTTCGTTATGTTTGTTAGTTATTCTTTTATATAGGAATGAGATAGGTAATTTTGAAACTATTTGCTATTCTTCAATCCTGCTTTATTTTTTGATTATAACATACAGTAAATCTGCTTTTTTTATGTTAAGCGTTCCATTTTTCTTTCTTGAATATACTTTTTATAAAAAAGGCAAATTCAAGCTACTTGTATTTTCGCTTTTTGCTGTTATAGCGGGGCTTCTACTTGCTTTTTCAGGCAAAATACCTGCACTTGATGTTATCGTTTCCAGAATTATGGAAACAGATTCTGAAAATTTTGATTTGAATCAGATTACGACCGGAAGATTTGATTTGTGGGTTAGTTATGCATCATATCTTATAACAAATATCAGAGCAGGCTTGTTTGGCGTTGGTATATCGACACCACTATTGAACGGACAAGCTGCACACAATACCTATTTCGATGTGCTTTACTATTTGGGTATCATAGGTGGTTTTTTATTGTTTGCTGTGCTTGCAACTGTATCATCACAAAGCATACAAACAAACATTAAACGCAATTTAATGAATTATAGTGTTATCTTTTGTGTTGTAATTATGTATTTTTTCTTAAGTGAATTATTCTATTATGATCCACCATTCCATTTGTTCCTGTCTTTAGCCGTTTTGAATTTACCGTTAAATAAGAATTCACATATTCACAATAATGTTTAAAAGGAAAGAAGAATGAAAGTACTTTTTGTTTTAGAGGATAATTTCCCGAAGAGCGGAGCTTGTACCAGTTTATTGAATAATATTCTTTATGAGGGTGGTTTGCTCAAAAAAGTTTCGATCATTGATGTTTTGGCCGTGAAAAGCAGTTATACGCAAAGAAAAAAAGAGATTGCAAATAAAATTACTGTTCATAACTGTGTGCTGATATCCAAGGTTCCGACTTGTCAGTATAAGCGTGCACTTTTCAAGCATCCATTTAAGCTGTTAGCGGTTGTAGCTGAAAAAATGTTTTCTGTCCCAAAAACAGATTTAATTGGAAAGGTTTTTGACACAAGAAACTCAAAAGAAATTAAAAAATCATTAAGAGATATTAAACCTGCTGATTACGATGCGATAATAGCTGTTGTTGGGCGGTTTGACGTTGCAGTTGCGACGATGGAATATAAAAGAGAAAATCCTGCTGCCAAGCTATTGATTTATCAGGTGGATCCATGTTCTTCGAACGAAATGTATTCATCGTCGGTGAAAGAAAAACTCAGTGAATTTGAAAAAGAAATGTATTTAGTTTCCGACGGAATTATAACCACTCCAATACTCCTTGAAGAGTCAAAACTGAAATACCCTAAGGATATTGTTGATAAAATGACTCCAATGGAGTTTCCTAATGTTGTTCCATTTGTGAAAAAACATAAAAGCGATTCATCGAAAATCCGCTGTCTTTTTGCAGGTAGCATTTATGGTGATTTTCGCAATCCCGATTACACGTTAAAACTTTTTGATGAAGTTATTTCTGAAGTTTCGTTCGAGATGATAGGTGCAGTAAAACCGGCAGTTAAAGAAACTTTCAATTCACATAAAGTTTTGTATCACGGTTCAATGTCCCTTGAGGAAACAAAATCTCAGCTTGCCTCTGCAGATATTCTTGTAAACATCGGCAACAGAATGCTCAATCAGGTGCCGAGCAAGATTTTTGAGTATATTTCTTACGGCAAGCCGATAATCAATATATGTAAAAACAGAAATTGTCCTACGTTGCCTTATCTTGAGAAATATCCTTATGCCCTTAATCTGTTTGAAGAAGACGAGATTTTTGAAGAGCAGGTAAGTTTGCTAAACGAATTTATTCTGAATAATTATAAAAATAGAATGCCCCCTGACGAAATCTCAAGGGTGTTCGAAACCTGCACACCGCAATATTGCGCAAAGCAGATGCTTGATGTTTTGAAAGACATTTGCAAATAAAATAACGGGATGCCTGATGTTCGGGCATCCCGTTTTGTCATTTTGTGTGGTGAAGCTTCTTAAAGATTTTTCGAACAGGGGCGAGTATAAGATTCTTTTCGTAGCTGTTCATACCAATAAACCACATTGATGTGCAGTATGTTAAAGAGTAGATTGCGATTCCTGAAATAAGCATTACATACGTTGACATATCAATAAAAGCATTAATGACTACACCAACGATACAAGGTATTATTAATCCGACGGAAAGCCGCAGAATGCTTTTCCAGAAAGCAAAAATATCCAATGAACATTTTTGGTGATAAAAAATGTTGATTACTAATCCGTTGACGAAAAGGTATGCGATAGCGGTGCCGATAGTTGCACCTACGACTCCGTATTTTTGACAAAGAATAATGGTTAAACCGATATTGATTAACGCCATTATAAGGTAAACGATACTTCTGAATCCGTGTTTATTAAGGCCTCGTTGAACCTCTATTCCGATGTTTTGAATAACGTCAATTGTTGAAGAGAGTACCAGGATAATGGTGACGTAATATGATAAATTATATTCGTTTCCGACCCAAAGGTTAATAAACTGTTTGCCAAAAAAGACAAGGCCTGATGCAATCAGAAAAACAATAAGAGATTGAATTCTTCCGACTTTGATAAACAACTCTGTCAACCGCTCCTTCTGGAGATGAAGGTGCTCTTTAGTTTCGTTAATTATTTTGTGGACACGAGGAGTGAACACATGGGAGATAGCTGTTGAAAAAAGCATATAGTAATGATGGAGAGAATAGCCCACAGCGTAGATTGCAACCGCTTCTGTTCCGAGAAATCTGCCGAGCAAAACTTTGTCTACGTTGGTGTTTATTTGATCAACAATAAGGTGAACTGCGATGAAAAAAGAAAAAGTAAATACACTTTTGAAAAGTTCAGGCGGGATTTTGCGAAAAGAAAAGCGAGCGTCAAGAAACTTTTTTGCATAAATAAAATATACAACGTCAGTAATGATTGCCAGTGCAACTGTGGAGGAAACCAATGCAACTGAACCGAAACCAGATAAAAGAAGAGGTATTGTTATCATTGGTCCGGACAGGGTTTTTATTATTCCGAAAAGTTTGAAAAACAAAAATTTCTCATGAGCATTAATAATGTTTTGAAAAACACTCATTGGAAATGAAATCGCCATATTGATACTGAGGATAATCATAAGCTTTTTGGCGGTTTCATATTCTGAAATCGTGAGACCATCGCTGAAAACCATTTCAAGATTGTTTGAAAGAAAGAGTCCGCAAATCAAAGCTATCGCGCCTATGCCGCTGAAAATCAGTAAAAAAAGCCCATTAAGCTTAGCAAGAGATTTCTGATCTCCCGAAACCTTGTACTCCATAAAATAGCGAACATAGCTTCCGGTAAAGCCGAGGTTGAGAACACCGAGCATAGAAATTGTGGCGGATACCGTGCTGTAAAGTCCATACTCACTCTGCCCAAGAATACTGAGCATAAAAGGCGTATACAGTAAACTTATGGCAATATTCAGAAACATATTAAAATATGACAGTAATGAACCTATTTTGAGTTGATTTTGTTTCAAATTAATACTACCTTTCGTTTTGCGAAATTATTTTTTCGTACAGGTCAACGTATTCATCAAATTTTTTCTTCATATCAAAATTCATTGCTTGTTTTCTGCAGTTTTCTTTGCTGTAAGGATGAGTTGTGCATATTCTGGTTATTTCATTTATCATTGCATCAACATCATTTTTCTCGACTACGCTGCCGCTTTGAGGAGAAATACACTCAGGACTACCGCCTGTTTTGAACGTGACAACGGGAGTTCCGCAGGCGTTTGCTTCTATGTTGACAAGACCGAGTGCTTCTTCTCGTGTGGGATTAACAAAAAGATCAGCAACGGAATAAATATCTGCAAGTTCAGCTTGGTTATTGGTTTTATGAATGGATATGATTGACGGATGAAGAAGCTTATCGGTTTCTTCGGTGGTACCAACCAGAACGATCTGATATTTTTCGAAATCCAATTTGTGAGCCAATTCGTTAAATACGTCAAGTCCTTTTCTTTTTCCCCAACCAAAAGAAACGCCGAGAAGCATATGTTTGTTTTTCGGAATTCCATATTTTTCTTTAACATCATTTGCAGACTTTTTAAATACACTAAGATCTATACCGTTGTGGATTGTTTGTATGGAATAATGCCCTAAATATGATTCTGCGACGCACGACGCCAGCCACTCAGAAGGAGTTACGATGGTCAGGTTTTTAATTCCGCTAAACCATCTCTTTTTAAGTTTCCACATTGTTTTTGTGCGGTCAACTTTAGATGACGGATATATGTGAGTTTGCTCGCAGTTATGGCAACCGGTTTTCCATTTTGAACAATTTACCATATCAAAATGAGCACACTGTCCTGTAAATGACCAGCAATCATGAAGGGTCCAGACAACGGGAATATCCTTTTTCTTTATGTAATAAAACAAAAGAGGAAGATTGATATAGCAGTTATGGAGATTATGAAGCTGAATTAAATCCGGTTTGATTTTTTTTGCTGTATGAAGAAATTTTAAAGTAGCAAAAAAAGAACCGCATCCATTGAGACCGGTGTATGTGTTGAGCTTGGTGTGCAGATAGAATGCGAGTTTATTACCAATCAGAATGCTGTTTTTTATGTTTTTTGCACGGTTGAGTCTGTTGTTCTGATAAGCCACCCAGACATTGTGTCTCCTGGTTTCAGCTGTTTGAACTATTTGAAGCATTATCTTTCCGGTGCTTCCGTAATTGCAGGTGTTGATTTCAAGAATGTTCACACAGACCCCTCCCTATTTTTAAATAATTATATCATAGCAACCGATATAATTCAAGATGGGATTCTATCGGTTGAAATATAACACGAAAAATTATTGTTTGTTATTGAAAAACAATAGTGATTGTGTATAATTGAATTGGAAAACTTATGTTAATGAAATCGGAGTGATTGTAGGTGCATACGAAAAACAACATTTTTTTATTTTGTTTGAACAGTACTGATGGTGTTGAAGAAATCAAAATCAATAAACATTCAATTGGCAGACACAACTTATATACCGACAAAAGTACCCCTGTTCAATGTGCACAGAGCGGTGACAGAGAGATTATCATTTTCGGCTATGCCGTTGACGTTTTCAGCGGTCAGTGCGATAATCTTGCTCAGACGATTCTTGAAAGCACTGCTTCGTTTGCCGACGTTATTGAATATGAAAAGAAGCTCGGCGGTAAGTACGTGATTTTTTATTCCGAAAATGGTAAGAGCTATTGTCTCGGCGATGCAACCTGCAGCGTGCCCGTGTTTTATTCGGTGGGGTTATCGGAATTTGTTTGCTGCAGCAATCCGCAGACGATAATCAAAAAATTCAACCTCGCGCCCGACCCTTACCTTCAGGGAATTCGTGACAGCGGTCCTCTGAATCAGGCTATGCCCTACGACGTTACGCCTTATAAAGAGATAAAACAGCTTCTTCCGAATCATTATCTTGACTTTTCAGAGAGCAAGGCTGTCAGGTTTATCAATTCCGCCGAAAAGCAAAAGACAATTACCCCTGAAAAGGCTGCCGAAATCACTGCCCCGATGATTGAAAAAATCGCAAAAATGTATTCATCCCGTTTCAAAATAATCTGTCCGCTTACTTCGGGAAGAGACAGCAGGGTGGTGTACGCTTTTCTGAAAAAGGTTCACGGTCAGGTTGATTCTTATACAATCTGGAAGGACAGCTTCAAAAAGGACAGCCAGGACTGGGACGTGCCCGTTGCACTTGCAAAATTGAACAACGCCCATCATGAGCAGATTTACAGAGAAACCGTTACCGATGAAATGAAAAGAGAGATGGACGAAATTCTCGGCGTGAACGGTTATCCCGAGGATGCGTTTGTGCTTTCCGTAACCGTTAACAAGCACTACGGTGACTCTGCGACGATGGAAGGCGATATAATCGGACAGGTTGGCAAGTGCTCTCTGCACAGAGATATCCCTTCGGTGCTTGCAACGCCTGCGTATTTCAGATGCAAGCTCCATAACTACAGCAACGGTGCGAAAAAACTTCTTAAATGCTGGTTAAAGGAGATAAAGCAGGCGGGTGAGCAGGTTAATACCTTTGATCTGTTTTCGGTTGAAAACAGATTAGGTGTCTGGGCATCGCATACTCATCTGATACGAAACGTTATGGGTCAGATGTACGTCAACATTTTCAATTCAAGAAGCATAATTTACGTGCTCACTGCGGTTGACAGAGCTAAACGAATGAAATCCGAAGTCCATATCGAGCTTATCAAAAAGGCGGCTCCCGAGCTTCTTGAGATTCCGTTTGAGCAGGAGAAAAGCGGCTTGATTAACGCCGCAAAATCCAATGCGTTTGTATTCTACGGAGCATCTTTTGCAAAATATTACGTGCAGAAACAAAAGTTTTTCAAAAACAGATGATACGAAAACACCCTGCGGTACGGTGCGTACGGCAGGGTGCTCTTTTGTTATTTTTTTGTTCTTTGCTCTATGGTGTTTTTCAGCAGTGCGGCGCACTCGCCCACGAAATCAAAGGGGGAGGTTGCGACAGCCGTTATGCCTTCGCCAATCATTTTGTGATATATGGAGTTTCTTCTGTAGGCAATCGCCATAATGGCGTGATATCTGAATTTGACGTAACGGATTTCTTTTTTGCTGAGCTTCGGGAAATAACGGGTTTTAATCTGATAAAGATTTTTCTCACCCTGAATCTTATTCTTGCTGAATGAAATGCTGCCTTCGGCGCTGATTGTATGCAGAACAACGTTAACGTCCATATATCTTATGCGAAGTCCGCCTTCGATAGCTTTAAGAGTGAGAATGAATTCCTGACCGCAAAGCGCGTTATCAAATCCGCCTATCTGACGGAGCTTTTCGGCTCTGAACATATAGGTTGACGTGCCTGTGAGATGATAAAGCAGATGATATCTCAAAAGCGATTCGTTATCATATGCAGGAATATCTTTGAAATCTCTTACCTCAACGGGATGACCGTTTTTACACATAACCGTGTTCGAAAACGTCATATCGCAGTCGTTTTCAATCATAAACCTGAGCTGATTTTCAATCTTTTCGGGTTTATATTCATCATCGTCATCAAGAAAGGTGATGTATTCGCCTCTTGAAGCGTCTATTCCGCGATTACGGGCAAGTGAACCGCCGAGATTCTTTTCATTCTGAATATATACAATATTATCGAGACCGAGAGATTCAACGTACGCCTTGACTTCGGGTCTTTTTTCATAGGTATCGGGGCTGTCGTCGATAATAACGATTTCAACGTTTTTATACGTCTGATTCAAAACTGAATTGACCGCAGTTGAAAGAATTTCGACCTCTCTTTTGTATGTAGGGATTACAACTGAAACAAGATAGTCCATATGATTAGCTCCATATTCGATATTAATAAAATTATACTCCGCAATCGATTCTTTGTCAATCTCACAGTGTGAATTATAAGGTGTTGAAAAAGCGGAGACAATTGTGTATAATTATCACAGATTAAGAGCGAAGGAAGGGAGACGGAAAAATGCGCATTTTTCATATAAACTGCAATTACGTCGGGAACGCTCTCCATCAGATTATGGCGGAAAACCTCGAGGAACTCGGATACGTCAATCAGATTTACGTTCCCGTTTACAGCAAAGGAGTTTCCGTGATTACGCCCAACGAAAACGTCTGTGTGAGCGAGTGCTTCAAAAAGTGGGACAGACTTGTTTTCGACTATAAGCAGGAGAAGATTTATAAAGACGTTGTTTCAAAATTCAACGTTGCCGAATACGATTGTATCCACGCCTACACGCTTTTTACTGACGGAAACTGTGCACGCAGGCTTTCGAAGAAATACGGTATTCCGTACGTGGTGGCGGTAAGAAATACGGATGTTAATTCCTTTTTTCGTCTGATGCCTCATCTGCGTAAAAGGGGTATTAAAACGATGCTCAACGCTTCGGCAGTGTTCTTTTTGTCGGAGGCTTACAGAAAGCAGGTTTTTGATAAGTACGTTCCTGAAAAATACCGTGAAGAAATACTGAAAAAAACTTATATCATACCCAACGGAATTGATGATTTCTGGCTCGGAGAAGCTCCCGATAACATCGGAGGATTCAAATCCGATGAACTGAAGCTCATTTATGCAGGCAGAATCGATAAAAATAAAAATATTCCGACAACGCAGAGGGCGATGCAGCTTCTTCGTAAGGAGGGCATAAACGCAACGCTCACGGTGGTCGGCAGGGTTGAGGATAAGGACGAATTCGATGAGATAATGAGAGATGAATTCACAAGCCATATTCCCAATCAAAAAAAAGACGGATTGCGTGAGCTATACAGAGAGCACGATATTTTTGTTATGCCGTCGTTTACGGAGTCATTCGGGCTTGTTTATGCCGAGGCAATGAGTCAGGGTCTGCCTGTTGTTTATTCGGCAGGGCAGGGCTTTGACGGGCATTTTGAGGACGGCAGGATTGGCTTCAGAATCGATTCCCACAGCCCCGAATCGGTTGCTCAGGCGATAAAAAAGATTATCTCGGATTATTCTGAAATTGCCTCACACACGGTTTCGGGTGCACATAAATTCAATTGGTCTGAGATTGTAAAGGAATACGATGCTGTTTACAAAAGAATAAAATGACTGATAACCGCTCGGAGAGATTCTTCGGGCGGTTTTTTGCAGGTATTTTTTGTTTCATTCTGCAGATAATAAATAAAAATATTTTCTGAGGTGAAATTATGGCTCAAAGGCTTGGCAAATATACGCTTTTACTTCCGTCAAGACCCGAAATAACGGGGTATGCCGCTGTCGGCGGCAAAAAAGAAGGCGAGGGGCCGCTCGGTACAAAGTTTGATTATGTATATGACGATTCCGCCGCAGGTGAAAAAACCTGGGAAAAGGCGGAAAGCACCATTCACGGCGATGCGGTGCGCAGGGCAATTTCCAAAGCAGGCCTTACCGATGAGCAGGTGAACGTTATTTTTGCAGGTGACCTGCTCAATCAGTGCATCGGCACGACCTTCGGCATCAGAGAAACGGGAATTCCGTTTGCAGGTGTTTACGGTGCGTGTTCAACGATGGCGCTTTCAATGGCAATGGCGGCGGTAAGCGTTGACGGCTCGGTTGCCGAAACGGCGGTTGCTTCAACCTCATCGCATTTTTGCTCTGCGGAAAAGCAATTCCGTATGCCGCTTGAATACGGCGGTCAACGTACCCCCACAGCTCAATGGACTGCAACCGCGGCAGGCGCAACGGTCATCGGCAGGGGAAGACCGATAGTTGATTCAGGCAAGGGGACGGCGGTTATCGAAAAAATCATCATCGGCAGAATCTGCGATTACGGCATCAAGGATGCCAACAATATGGGTGCGGCTATGGCACCTGCCGCCTGTGCAACGATAGCCGATTTTCTGCGTGACACAAACACCGGACCCGAGGATTACGATATGATTCTTACGGGTGACCTCGGAGCGGTCGGCTCAACGCTTCTGCGTGAGCTTATGGTTAAGCAGGAGAATATCGATATCAGCTCTGTGCACGCTGATTGCGGTCTGATTCTTTTTGACGTTGCAAAGCAGAAGGACGTCGGTGCTGGCGGCTCGGGATGCGGATGCAGCGGAGCGGTGCTTTGCAGTGAAATTCTGCCCAAAATCGAAAGCGGAGAGCTTAAAAAGGTGCTTTTTGTCGGTACGGGTGCGCTTATGTCGAGTGTTTCGTCGCTTCAGAACGAAAGCATTCCTGCAGTTGCCCACGGAATTCTCATTAAAGGCGGTGACGTTGAATGAACAGACTCAAGACCTCTCTCCACGCAGTCAATCTCGCTGTGCGCACCGTAAAACTTGCCGATGCGGTCAAGAAAACAGCGATTATTGCTGCAATCGGAGTTTGCTGCTTTATGTTGATTAAGGAGAAAGGCGAATGAAGAGAAAAATGAAAGAGGCACTTTCCGTTTTCCGGAGAGGAATGCGTGAAGAGAATCTCTGCCTTGCAGATAACTATTATTTGCTCGTGAATGCCGCAGAAAGTGTGCGAAAGGGATTGAAAGGCATAAAAAGGCGTATTCGGGGGAAGAATTTCCCCGATTCGCTTTTTGAATCCTGCATAAAACTGTGTAAAAACGGTAAATTGCCCTCCGATGAAGAAATAGTCGAGTTTTTCGGCGGAAAATCGGGGTCGCTGACGGCGGAATATCTGCCGTTGTGCATTACGGGTGCGTTGGTTGAATACGCTGCAAGGGGCGTGAAAACGAAAAATCAGAATATGCTTGTTGAAGCGGTGCGCTCAATCCGAAGGATTCCCGAGCTGGATTTCGAAAAAATCTCGGCATATCTGAGCGAAACCGAGGGATTTTTGCGCCGAGACGAACTCTATCCGATGCTCGATGAAGAAACACGGGCATATTATCGCCGCAGTATATCATCAAGAGCACGAAAAAAGCGTGTCAGTGAAAGAGATTTTGTCCTCAATGCGCTCGAAAAAGCCGAAAAGAATTCCTGCCATATCGGCAGATACATTATTCCGACTTCAAAAAAGAAAACAAGGGGCAGGCTGCTTATTGCAATGCAATTCCTGATGCCTGCGGTGGTTTGTGCGGCATCGGGGATTCTTTTCGGATTCGGATTTTTGACATTTTTATGCTATATACCGTTTTATATGATATTCAGGCGCCCCATCGAGAGCGCAATAATGACGGGTGTTGTGCCTGAGCGGCTTCCGAGACTTAAAGCAGATATAGCGCAGGTTCAGACCGTACCCGTTATGCTGACGGTTTCAACCCTTATTCCTGCGCCTGAAAAGGCATCAAATTTCGGAAAACGGCTTGAAAAGCTGTATCTTTCCAATAAAACCGAGGGGCTGACGGTTTGCTGCCTTGCCGATTTCAAGGGTGCGCCGTCACCGTCTGTGCCCGAGGATAAAACCTGCGTGAGTGCGATGTGTTCTGTTATCGATAAGCTGAATAAAAAGTATTCGGGCGGCTTTGTATTTGCCGTGCGTGAAAGAGTCTACTCGAAAACTCAGGACGAATATACGGGCAGAGAACGAAAACGGGGAGCAATCACCGACTTTGTGGATGCAATCGGTGGCAAATCGGACGGTTTCAGCCTGATTTACGGTGACAAATCGTCGCTGAACAGAATCCGCTATATTTTTGCTCTTGATGCCGACAGTGTTCCCGAATTCAACGCCGTTTCAAAGCTCGTTGCGATTGCGGAGCATCCGCTTAACCGACCCGTTATCGATGAAAAGGCAGGCAGAGTGACAAGCGGCTACGGGATTATCGTCCCGAAATCCGAAAACCGTATACGCTACGAGAATTCGACCCTGTTTGAACGGATAATGTCGGGTGCGGGTGCGACGGGCGGATATGACAGACTTGCAGGTGAAAAATACCGTGACCTTTTCGGCGAGAGCATTTTCTGCGGAAAAGGTCTTATTGACGTTGAGGCGTACCGCAGACTGCTCGGCGATTTGCATTCCGAGCGGATTCTAAGCCACGACAGCGTGGAGAGCGGTTATCTGAGGGCAGGTCTTGCAGGCGACGTGACGGTAACGGATGCTTTTGTGGCAGATGCAGGCGGATATTTCAGCCGTCTGGGCAGATGGGTCAGGGGAGACTGGCAGAATGCCCCGTTTATTTTCGGAAAAAATCCTCTGAATGCTCTTTCAAGATACAAGCTTTTTGACAATATTTTCCGAAGCCTTTTCAAGCCGTTTTGCGTTGCGGCGATTGCGGCTTCGCTGTTTCTCGGACAGAGAGAAAGCGTCTGTACGGCGGCGATATCTCTTATTGCTCTGTGTATAGACGATATATATTCGGCAATCAGCTCCGTAAGCAAGGGCGGCATTGCATCGGCTTCAAGGAAATACTATTCCTTTACTGCACCCGAATCAATTCTTTGTATCGCAAGAGGATTCGTTTCGGTTGCGTTTTCGGTCAGAGAGAGCTTTGTATGTGTGTTTTCCGCAATAAAAGCGGTCTGGCGGATGACCGTCACGAAGCGAAACCTCCTTGAATGGGTGCCTGCAGGGTCAGCAAAAGGAAAAACAGCGGCGAAAATTCTTTCCTGCGCATTGCCTCTCGCGGCATCGGTGCTGTTGTTCGTTTTCGGAATGCCGATACACCGTCTTTTCGCGTTGATTCTGATTTGTGATGCACCGTTGTTTTTCTTTTCGGGAGTCAGGAAACGCATTTCTGCGCCGGAAATCACCGCCGAAAACAGAGAAAAGCTCCTTGCGTATGCAGGCGCAACCTGGAGCTTTTTCAGTGAGCTTTGCACAAGCGAAAACAGTTTTTTGCCGCCCGATAATATTCAGCTTTCGCCCGTCAGAGCAGTTGCAAAACGCACATCGCCGACCAATATCGGATTAATGCTTGTTTCGTTTCTTGCGGCAAGAGATCTGGGCTTCATCACGACGCAGGAAATGTATATGCGCCTTGAAATGAGCCTGAAAACCGTTGATAAGCTTGAAAAGTTCAAGGGAAATCTGCTCAACTGGTATTCAACGTCGGATTGCGTGCCGCTTGAGCCGAGATACGTTTCAACCGTTGACAGCGGCAATTTTCTGTGCTGTTTAACGGCTCTCAAAGAAGGCATTGCAGAATATATCGGTGAATTTCCGTCACTTGCCGAAACGGCAAAAAAGATTCAGCGTTTAATTGATGAAACCGACCTTTCGATGCTCTATAACCGTCGCCGCAAACTCTTTCATATAGGAATCGACCCCGAAACGGGCGAAAAAAGCGGAAGCTACTACGATTTGCTGATGAGTGAATCAAGAATGACGTCGTATTTTGCCGTTGCGAAGCGTATTGTACCCGAAAATCATTGGGATTCACTCGGGAGAATCTGTGTCGGTGCAGGCAGACATATCGGCTTTGCGTCCTGGACGGGAACGGCTTTTGAATATTTTATGCCTGCGCTTTTTTTGCCTTGCCCCGAAGGCAGTGAATGCAGAGAATCAATGCTGTTTTGTCTGCATACCCAGCGCAAAATCGCAGGAAAGCGTCCGTTTGGCATCTCGGAAAGCGGGTTTTATTCGTTTGACGGTGTGATGAATTATCAGTATAAGGCAAACGGTGCGAAAAAGCTTGGTTTATGCAGGAATATCGATGAAAAAGTTGTTTCTCCGTACTCATCGTTTCTCACCGCAATGCTCGCACCAAACGCCTCCGTCAGAAACCTGCGCAGGCTGGAAAAATACGGTATGCTCGGCAAATACGGCTTTTTTGAGGCTCTCGATTTCAATCGAAGCAGGGTAAACGGTGATTATGCCGTTGTTCATTCATTTATGGCGCATCATCAGGGGATGAGTCTGGTGGCGTCGGTCAATGCCCTGCAGGAAAACCGAATGCAGAAAAGGTTTATGCGTAATCCCGATATGAAGGGTGCATCGATGCTGCTCGATGAAAAAATCGGCACAGATACAAGAATTTTCAAGGATATCCCGTCAGTTGAAGCACCGAAAATAAGAGGAAGAAGCTCGGATGAGGATAAAATCATAAAAAATCCGTCTGTTTTATCTCCTGAAGCGGCGGTCTATTCGAATTCACGGATGAGCGTTTGCATTACGGATTGCGGCACGGGACATACCGTTGCCGACGGAATCGATGTGACGGTCAGAAGCAATGATATTCTGAGCAGACCGAGCGGTGTTTTTGCTGTTTTCAGCTCTGACGGGGTGAGACTTTCTTCATCAAAAGCACTCGAAGGTGCAGGAGAGCATACTGCCGAATTTCAGAAAAATCAGGCAATCCATACCGCAACCTTCAAAAATCTCCGTCTGACAATGAAAACCTCTGTTTCTGCGGATTCAAATTGCGAAATACGCAGCTTTATCGTTGAAAACAGAGGAAAAAAGGATGTTTCGGGCAAGCTGACGGTATATTTTGAGCCTTGTCTCGAAAAAAACGAGGATTTTTCAGCACACAGAGCGTATTCAAAGCTGTTTGTGACAGATGAATGGGATGAAAAAAACGGTTGCTGCATTTTTGTACGAAACACAAAAAGCGGTAATATGCCTGCAATAGCGGCAGGTTTTGCCGATAATAACGGATTCAGGCATTATTTTTCACGGGAAAACGTGCTGACAACACCGACGGGCATATTCTCTCTTGGTATGCGTGAGGATATGAAGGAGGGAAGCGGTGTCCCCGATTGCTGTTGCTGTTTTGAGGCTGATATCAAGCTTGCCGCAGGTGAAAAGCAGAGCAAAAAGCTGATAATTTCTGTTGGCGAAAACAAAGAAACGGCAATCAATAGTTTTGTAAGCGCAAAAAACAAAGGAAAAAACCGTTTTGCAAACGCACTTTTCAGGTCGGACAGCCTTGAGAATTCGGTTGCCTCCTGCGTAGTGCCGAGAATTCTGTACCCTAAAAGTCTGACGGAAAGCGGCGGAAAAGAAAAATTCAGGCTTGAGGATTTGTGGAGATTCGGCGTTTCGGGAGATTTGCCTATAATTACGCTTGAAATAACGGATGCAGATGATGCGGCGAAAATCCAGCCGTACGTAAGGGTCAATAAGCAGCTTCGTTCTTGCGGAATCGGGAGCGATCTTGTGATAATTTATCCTTCTGATGACGGGTATAATCCGCTTGTAAGAAACGCCCTTAGAAACATTCTGAAAAGTGAGGAATGTGAGCTTATGCTTGGAGTAAAAGGCGGCGTTCATCTTGTAAATCAGAGTAGTTTTTTGCTCTCGCAGACAGATGTGCTGAAGAGTTTTTCATCTTTTTACGCCGATGTCGGTAATTTCATCGGAAAAGGTAAAAAAAAGCTCTTCAGACCGCTTGAAATTGTGACCGAAAGAAAGACAGAAACCACCATAAAAAACGCAAAGCCTGTAAAGCTATACAACTTTACAGATGGCGAAATTGCAATAGAAAATAAGGGCAAAACCGTTGATATACCTTGGAATATGGTGTTGGCAAATAAAAGCTTCGGAACAATGGTATCTGACAAGGCTTTGGGCTTTACGTGGGCAATAAATTCCAGGCAGAATAAGCTGACTCCATGGTATGGCGATACTGCCTCGGATAACCGAGGAGAAATGCTTTTGTGGAAATATAACGGTGTTTTTTATGATATAATAGCCATTTCAACAGCAGTTTTCAGACCTGACAAGGCGCAATGGAGGGCAGAAATAAAAGGCGTTCACTTTACCGTTACCGTCAGCGTACCTGAAAGGGGAATGACAAAGAAAATTTCTGTTGAAGCGGTCAACAAATCGGGGCATCCGAGAGAGGGAGAGCTTGCCTTTTATACTCTGCCGGTACTCGGAGTTTCAAGGGATGAAAGAAGCTCTTTTCTTGCAGAAAAAACATCTCGCGGAGCAGTGATTTCAAACGGTGCTTCCGAAAATCCCGGCTATATGTCACTCGAATTCAGCTCGGGAGCTGATTTTGTTTGTTTCTCAAGACCCGATTTCTTTGAGGGTCGGTGGACGGAAGAAAATGAAACCGTTCCGCAGGACTGTTGTTTTGCAATCGGTAAGAGGATTACTCTTGAATCGGGTGAAAAAAAGGAAACGGAATGCTGCCTTTCGTGGGGTGCGTCAAAAAAATCCGCACGGATTATGCCTTCTGTTTCGAGATTCGAGCAAAAAAATCCGAATCCTCTGCAGCTTTCTTCCGATAATAAGAATCTCAATGTTTTTTTTAATTCGTTTTTGTATCCGCAGATATTGCATAGCCGTTTTTACGGAAAAACAGGCTTCTATCAGTGCTCGGGAGCCTACGGATTCCGTGACCAGCTTCAGGACAGTCTCGCCTTTTTGCTTACTGACCCGAAATTAACACGAACACACCTGATTCGGTGTGCGGCAGTCCAGTTTCCCGAGGGCGACGTGCTTCATTGGTGGCACATAACGGTCAACAGAAAGCAGATTATCAGAGGAATACGGACAAAATGCAGCGATGATATGCTTTGGCTTCCGTTTGTTTGCTGTGAATACGTCAGAAATACGAAGGATTACAGCGTGCTTGACGTGAATATACCTTATATTGAGGCTGATATTCTTGCTGAAACCGAAAAGGAGAGGTATATAACTCCGAAAAGGAGCAAAAACAAGGCAACACTGTTTGAACATTGTATGAAAGCGATTGAAAAATGCTGTAATTTCGGAAAAAACGGCCTTCCGATGATCGGATCCTGCGATTGGAATGACGCGATGAACAATATTGGCACGGATAAAGAAGGGGAGAGCGTCTGGCTCGGAATGTTTCTTGTTCTGGTGCTTGAAAGGTTTTCTGCACTTTGTAAAAAACTCGGATTTGATAAAAAATCTGCTGAATATGCAGAAATTGTAACAAATCTGCGCAAAAACATTGAGAAAACATCGTGGCTCGGTGACAGATATGCAAGAGCAATTCTTCCTGACGGCAAAATACTCGGAGAAGACGGTTTTATTGATATTCTGCCTCAGGCATTTGCGGTTTTTGCAGGCTTTGAGCACGCAGAAACCGCAGTTGAAACGGCGTTTGATAAGCTTGTTGACCGTGAAAAACGGATAATCAGGCTTCTTTCGCCTCCTTTCAGTACAGATTCAAGGGAAAATATCGGCTATATTGCCGCTTATCCCGAAGGAATCCGTGAAAACGCAGGTCAGTATACCCACGCAGCCGTATGGCTTGCAATGTCGTTATTTGCTCTCGGAAAAGATGAAAAGGGCAGGGAATTGGTTGATATTCTCAATCCTATGGGGTATTATTCGGATAAAAAGCTTGCAGAAAGCTATAAAGCAGAACCTTATGTGCTTGCAGGCGACGTTTACGGCAGGAATAACCTTGCTCCACGGGGCGGTTGGACACATTTTACCGGTTCGGCTGCATGGTTTTACCGCTGTATTGCAGAGAATTATTCCGAATCATTATATTTAACCGATCATAAGTCTGTAAATGAAAAAACGTTGCGTTGTAAAGTGTTTGACACTTACAAGTCAAGAAAAAATGTTTCTGAAGAGATAAACAGTTCTGAAAACCGAACAAAATGAACTGATTATGTAAAAAATAAAGCAGTTTTTTCAAAAACAGAATGTTGAAGAAAACTGTTTTTGACTTTTGTTTATGTTAATAAAAAACGACATAGGTGTAAAGCGAACAAGCTTTACACCTTCTGATTTTTTTGTATCTGAAATCGAATTTTTGTTGTTTTTGTCAATTAATTACTATACCTTTTATATATGTACTCCTTTCGAAGATATTTTCGGTACTTGTACGATAGTGAATATAACAATATAGTTGTAAAGCGAAAGACCTTTACGCACTTGCGCGGATTGTGGGGAAATAAAATGCGTGGTCAGTTTTAACAAAAAAGATTCTTTTGGATTGTTTATTATTAACAAATTATGAAATGAATTTTGAAAAACATTGACATTGGCTCGAGATTTAGGTATAGTTATTATGACCATATGGTGGTTTTATGGGATAGGTGTCTCTATTTTCAGGACGAATTCCGTGAAACCCACTGTTTGGACAACTAAATTCAGTGATTCTGACTGTTGCTTTGCGCCGGATTTTGGCGTGTCTGGCGCGGGCAAATCAAAAAGGAGGTCGGTCAGAGAATGGCCAGCGGTTAAACATTAATATAATGTGTATCGGCAGTGCCGTTCGCAATCTGTGATTTAATTGTCCGAAATTTTCAAATTTCAAAATTTTTTTGGAGGTGTACAATTTGAAAAAGTCAATCCGCATTCTCTCTATCCTTATGGCTTTTGCAATGCTCATCGGTAGTTTTACCGTTATGGGTAGTGCATACCAGGCTTACAAGAACGACGCTATCGAAGAGTACAACGACGTAGATGCTCCTGTTTTCACACTTGAGCAGTACGCTACTATGGCTCTTGATGAGGTCGACCGTATGCTTGCTAAGGAACAGCTCAGTGTTAACATTTACATTGGTGTTCTTAATCTCGGCAGCATCACCGAAACCATCGCCAGCGTTGAAAGCCTTCTTTCCAGTGTCTCAACCCTTCTCCCCCTTCTTGGTGATGCTCAGATGCTGAAAATCACTCCTCTTGAAGGTAACGCCAGAGGCACTGCAACAACAGCAGGCACAGCAACTGACCTTGAAATCATCTACGACGTTCTTGATTTCCTTTCAGTCAACGCTCCCGTATTCCAGAAATATGTTCAGGGCCAGCTTAGCCTCGGCATCATGAACTCCTTTATTTCTGATTTCCTCTTCGACGTTCGTGAGCTTGCAATCGGTCTTGTTTACGGCTTCACTCCCGCAGGCGAAGCAGCAGACTATGACTACTTTGATAATGGCACAGACGGTCTCCCCGCTGAGTATCTTCCCGGCGGCGCTAAGGCTGACACAGCTATCATCTCTCTCGCTCAGGATCTTCTCAACAGCCTTGTTCTCGGCGAATGGAAGCTCCTCAACCCCTACTTCGAAGATGTAACAGACCATGTTGACTACGAAGATTATCTCTTCGAAGGCTCAATGGATCTCGCTAACAACGACTACTACGGCTGGGTTCATCCCAAGCAGTGGGTAACATATGCTCTCGGTGATTGCGCTGTTGTTGCAAAGGGCGCAGCTGCTCCCGCTCCTCAGTATGAACTTGTTGACATCACAGGTAGCAGAACAGGCTACGCATTCATCGAAGATCTTATGCGCAGAGCATACAACGAAATCCTTATCCCTGTTCTCATCAGAGATACAGTTCAGTGGATGCGTGAACTTTGCGGTGTTGTTTATCTTCCCGAATACAAGAACAAGACAGTCTATGACGAGGCAACTCAGACTTGGATTCCCAATCCCCAGTATATTGAAGGTTACAAGGGCGAACCCCTTACCGACGAAACAAGAACAGTTTTCGCTGATATCTTCAATATGGATTTCATTCCTCAGAAAGTCTATGATATCCCTGCAGACGAGACATTCGTTGACCACTTCAACGATATCCTCGGCGAGTTCCTTGACGGACTTCTTATTGCAAGCCGCGGTGAAGCAAATGCTGACGGTTACTCATGGAATTGGGTAGACGGCGGTAACCAGTATCTCCTTACAAACATTGCAAGCGTTGCAAAGTTTGTTCTCCAGATCACAGGCGACGAGTTCTTCCCCGAATACTTCACAGTTCCTTCAGCTTCAGAACTTGCAGGTTACAATGATCAGCAGGTTGTTGCTCTCGTTATGAGAGGTATCCTCAACGGTTCAGTTGAATGGATGTATATCGACGATGCACAGCAGACAATCGTTGACGTTGGTTACGCAGCAGTTGAACAGCTTGCATGGCAGGATATTCCCCAGTACACATACACAAAGCCTGTCAGATCAGATTACACTGATGACGAAGCTTATTATGATGCAGTAGTTCAGAAGGTTCTCGATATCCTTCTTGACGTTGCAGTTTACAACCTCAACTCCAGCCTTGACATGGTTAAGGCACAGGGTGCTAACCCCGTAACAGGCGCCGGTCTTATCCCCTACCAGGACGATGACGGCAGCTACGAAAACACAGTTATCCAGATTGCAGCATGGGCTATCACAACATATGGCCGCATTCTTGCTCTTAACTTCAATTCAGACGATGCTGACGGTGAAACAACAGGCATCACAATCGATGAAGTTTGGACTGATATCGACACAGTTCTCGATGCTATCATCCCCATTAAGGGCGACGATGCATGGATCAACAACGAAATCTCCAACAGCGGTCTTGTAGCAAAGTCATTCATCTTTGACTACATCCTCAAGCCCGTTTATACTCTCAACTCAACAAACCTTGCAAAGATCTTCCAGAAGAACACATCAGCAACATCACCCTTCAACACAAAGAACGGTGTTGCTATCATCATGGATCTCCTTGAAGGCGTATTTGACCTTCTCTTCCCCAACGTATTCTCAGAAAAGGCAACAACAGTTGACGCACTCGTTCAGAATGATACTCTTGCCGGTATGATTCACGACTTATTCAAGTCACTCGGCAGAGGCACATTCACAGGCGTTGCTAACGGTGTTGCAATCACCGGCAGAGCAGAAGACATCGCAGCTGTTGCTCTTCCCTTAGTATGTATGCTTCTCGGCCTCAGCGACGAGCAGGAATTCTCCGAGATGGAAAACTTCCTTCCCGAAACAATCGCTCAGGGTACTAACCCCACATTCCGTATTTACAACGGTTCAAGCGGTGTTAACACAGGTTTCACAGCTGCTAACGGTACATTCACACAGGATAAGCTCTATGTTTACAAGATCGACTCAATCGTTATCAGATCTTATGTAAACGGCGTTGATACAAAGGCAGCTTCCGTATCAGGCATTAAGGCCGGCGACAAGCTCGACGGTGGTGCAAGCGTTGACGTTACTCTTCAGGGTAACCTTGTTAACGGTATGCTCATCGAAATGAACATCGACTACTTCATCGAAGGTGAAGACGGCGAATACATCACAGATACAGCTCTTACCAAGACAGTTTACGCTGTTGTTGGTGACACTGATAAGGATGACGATGCTATCGAAATTTCCGAAGCAGTTGACAACCGTTTTGTTCAGTATGAATCAGAAATCTACCTTGACAGCGGTGACGACCTTGACGATATCAACGGTTATCAGATCCGTATCAAGGACAGCGGCGAAAACAAGAGCCTGGATCCTGAGGAGGCTCCCGTAACAGGTACAGCTAACATCACAAGCGTTTCCGGCGTTTCCTTCGTAGGACTCAACCCCGATTCTCAGACTGCACAGCAGTTCAAGGGTCAGGAAGGTCTCTACTTCTTCGCTCCCTTCAAGGCAGTTGAAGGCTTCGAAAGATTCGAAATCACATATCAGGGTGACGAAAACGGCGAGCTTGTTCTCGACGAAGAAGGCAATCCCATCCCCGTTGGTGACAACGGCGGCGTTGAAGACGGTAAGTACACCGTAACAACAAACGTTAACGTTAACGGCACAAACAAGGCTGTTACAACTAACATCCACCTTTATAATGACCACGGTCTTGACGGTCTCTTCAGCCACGAAGCATCAGCAAACCGTCAGCAGAATGACTACGATATGGAAAAGAACGGCGGCGCAGCAGCAGACCTCTGGACTAACTACGTTGCAGCTCTTAAGGACGCAGCAGTTCTTTCACTTACTCCCAAGAAGGGTTCAAACTTCGAATCCAAGATTGAAAACTGTGCAGACGGTTATGACAACCTCTACGAGCAGTATGCAGAAGCTCTTGAAGCAGCTCTTGCAGCTCTTGCTCCCTATGAGAAGTCAGCCGGTGTTAACGGTCTTCAGGAAAAGGTTGCTGAAATCAGTGGCGACAATGCTATCATTTCTTATGACAGCGAAGGCCGTCCCTACAGAACAGACCTCGAATATTGGGAAGAAGGCTACGTATACTTCGGTCTTCGTGACTTCGCTCCTCACTCATATCTCAGATACAGAGATGCAAGAAGCGCAGCTCTTGATCTTGTAGATTCACAGATCTTCTACGTTCCCGCTCCCTTCGAGGCAGGCTACGAGCCTACTCAGGAGGAACAGGCTGCTTATGATGCAGCAATCGCTGACTATGAGAAGAAGATGGCTGAAAGAGGCGTTGTTGGTGCTATCGAAGCAACATACGCACAGCACAAGCTTGAACTCATGGCTGACCGTCTTATCAGACTTCCCGGTAACAAGGATAAGCTTCAGAAGGTTTATGATATGACTGTTACCAACGGCGATGTAAATGCCGGCGGCGCATCATACTACACAACTGAATCCTGGGAAGCATATGATCACGCTAAGACATTTGCAGAAAACACTCTTGCAATGTCCAACTCCTCAGTAGAACCCTCAAGAATCAACACAGCTACAGGCGAACTCGTTAACGCTTGGAAGCGTCTTGTTAAGTCCTGCGACTTCGTAGAACTTGATGCAGCTATCGCAGCAGCAGCAGAAGCAGGTGAACTCGGTCTCGGCAACGATACCTACACAGAGGAAACCTACGCTCCCTTCTTCGCACTTTACACAGAGGCAGTTAACTTCGACAGAGGTATTGCTGATACAGAAGAAAATCAGGCTGAAATCGATGCACTTGTAGAAGATCTTACAAATGCATTCAACGCTCTTGAAGAAATTCCTGACATCATCATCGAAGAACCCGAGTTCCCGATGATCGACGCAGACGCAGCAAGAGATTTGTGGCTCTTTGTTGACTCACAGTGGTCAATGTCCTTCGCTCCCACAATCGATGATTCCTCCAAGTTTAACTATGGCGGTATCTATATGAGCGACGGTTCAGAGGTTGACGGTTATATCGTTGGTCTCGGTCAGGCAATGGATGAATCTTCACTCAGCCAGATCTTCCCCGCTGACTCACTTGTTAATGCAACAGTTGAAATCAGACCCAACCCCATCACTGGCGGTTACGGCACAGGCGCTGAAATCTGGATCTTCAATGCTACAACAGGCGATAAGCTTGCAGCTTACCAGACAATCATCCGCGGTGACGTTACAGGCGACGCTGCAGTTGACGGCGGTGACGAATCAGAAGTTTGGTATGAAGCTCAGTACATCACTGACTGGACATACAACGGCGACGGCAGCAACTGCTCCTACTATGCATTTGCAGGCGATATGAACGCAGATATGTTCTGTGACGCCGGTGACGCAGACGCAATCAACCAGCTTCTTGCTGGTCAGCAGGACGTTAACCAGGAGACTGGTGAACCCATCTACTATTAATTCAAATTAATTCGGCACAGCACATCTCATTATTTAAATCCAATTTATCGGCGTGGCACGGGCTTCCGTGCCATGCCGGAATGGCTCAAATGCAAATTACTCTTGGTATTATGACACAACAGGTGTTCATATAAATTTATAAGGAGGAAAATGAGCTAATGTCAACTTCTAAACGCATTCTCAGCTTTATCATGGCTCTTGCTATGGTAATGACAATGTTCTCGGGCGTTGGTGTTGTATTTGCTTCTGCAGCAGAAGAAACATATTACACCGGCTCTGAATCAGTTGGTATTGATACACTGGCTGATTTCGCAGCTCTCGGCTACGACAAGACACAGCAGAAGTTTTATATGTACCTCGGCGTTGACTACTATGAGCAGAACGCTGCAGGCGAATGGGAACTGACTGACCACTATGTTCAGCCCGGTGCCCAGCTCAGAGGTGAAGTACACTTCAAGACAAATATGTATACCGGTTCCGGTATGGCTATTTACTTCAACTTTGACAGAAACTTCTTCGATATCACAAACGGTAAGGGTGCAACATACCCCGCAACCGCAAACTCCTACGACCCCGATCAGGTTAAGTATCCCACAGAAAACTATCCTTACAACATTGCTCACGACGCTAATGACGGCGCAGCAATCAACGGTGATAACCCCATCGTTTCTGCTGAAGAAATCAACTTCAAGTATACAACCAAGTGGGCAAGAAACGTTCCCGGTTTTAAAGAGCAGTCAAATGCTAACTTCCATGGAATCGCTCTTTCCGAATCCGACGAATGGGACCTTTGGTATGTAAACGTTGGTACAGGTACAGTTAACTCCTATGCTTTCGAGTTTGAAACTGACGAGTACTTCTTCACATTCGACGTTAAGGTCAGAGAGTTTATGCCTGACGGCGTAACAAAGCTTGCAGACGGCACAGTAGGTTCTGTAACACTTGATAAGCGTTGCTGGACAATTTATGATAACGCTGCACACGCAGGTACAAACACAGCATCAAGAAGAGTAGGTAACATCGGTACTTACTACGAACTCATCAAGGAATCATCCATCAAGAGAATGAACCTTCAGAACTGGTTCACAATCGACGATTTCTATACTGATGACTGTAACCACACCTTCACAATCGGTAAGCCTACCGCAGCAGGCAAAGAGCACACTGCAACATTCACAGTTGACGGCGAAACTTACGGTGACGCATTAACTGTTAAGGAAGGCGCAGAAATCGCTGCTCCCGCAACTGCCCCTGTAAAGGCCGGTTACACATTCAAGGGCTGGGCTCTTGACGGCACAACAACTGTTCTCGAATTCCCCCAGACAATGGGTACGGAAGACGTAACATACGTTGCTATCTTCGAAGCTCTTCCCAAGTTCACAGCAACATTCCTTGCAGACGGCGTTCAGGTCGGCGAAGTTAAGGAATACTATGAAGGCGAAACAATCGAAGCTCCCGCATCACCCACAAAGCTTGGTTACAACTTCGTTGGTTGGGAACCCGAAGTAGGTGAAATGGGCTCAGCTGACGTTGTATTCAACGCAGTATTTGAAGCAAAGACCTACACAGCAACTTGGATTGTTGACGGTGAAGAATACGATACAACAACCGCAACATTCGATGCAGCATACGAGCTTCCCACCGAACCTTCACTTGAAGGCAAGACATTCGCAGGCTGGTATGCAGATGCATCCTTCGCAACTTCCATTGCTGACAAGCACACAGTTGACGCTGACGTAACATTCTACGCTAAGTTCACAACTGATGTATTTACAATCACATTCGATACAGACGGTGGCTCACCTATCGCTCCTGTTGAATATGCATACGGCGCAACAGTTGTTGCTCCCACAGCTCCCACAAAGACCGGCTACACATTCGCAGGTTGGTCACCCGAACTTCCCACAACTATGCCCGCTAACAACGTAACAGTTGTTGCTCAGTGGACAGCAGTTGCATCAGGCGCATACTTCTACGACGGCGACAGCCTTGAGGCTGAAATCCCCGGCGTATACGGTGACGTTATCACAGTTGCTCAGGTTCCTGTTCTTACCAAGCTCGGTTACACATTCAAGGGCTGGTTCGATGCTGACGGCAACGAAGTAACATTCCCCTACACACTCGGCATAGAGGCTCTCACAGTTTATGCTGTTTGGACTCCCATCGATCTCTACATCGAGTTCTATAACGGCGATGAATGGCTCACCGGTAGCAACCAGAGCGTTGGTAGCGCAATCGTTACTCCTGATGCACCCTCAAAGACAGGTTATGAGTTTGTTGGTTGGGTTGACGAAGACGGCAATGCAATGCCCGATACAGTTCCCGCAGCAGCAGCAGGCACACAGTTTGTTTACTTCGCAACATTCAGAGCTGAAATGTACGAAGCAGTATTCATGAACGGCGACGAAGTTTACGATACCTTCGAGGGCGTATATCAGTCCGCTATCACAGCTCCCGCTGATCCCGAGATGGAAGGCTACACATTCCAGTACTGGGCAAAGCAGGGCACAACCGCTAAGGTTGACTTCACAAAGGCTAAGATGCCTCTTAACGGTGTAACATATGTTGCTATCTATAAGATCAACTCTTATACAGTAACATACTTCATCGACGACGTACAGGTATGGCAGGATACATACGAATACGGCGCAGCTATTACACCTTACACACCTGACCTTCCTGAAGGCACAACCTTCTCAGGCTTCGGTGAAATTCCCGCAACAATGCCTGCTGAGAACCTTGAGTTCCGCGGCCAGACAGGTGTTGCAAGCTACACAGTAACATTCACCATCAACGGTGAAGAATATAAGACTCTCAGCTTCGGATACGGCGCAGCAGTTACAGCTCCCGCTTATGATATCCCTGAAGGCTACAGCTTCTCAGGTTGGGATCTTCCTGCAGCAATGCCCGCTGAAAACATCACTCTCGACGCTTCCCTTACTATCAACAAGTACTGGGCAAGATTCTGGCTTGATGAAGAAAAGACTCAGCTTTACCACGAAGTTGAAGTAACATACGGCGAAGAAATCGAATTCCCCGAGGATCCCACAGAAGCTGATATCCCCGGCCATACATTCGATATCTGGGATGATGACACCATCACCACAATGCCCGCATACAACGTAGATTACGTTGCTATCACAAACAAGATTCCTTACACAATTGCATTCCTTAACGAAGACGGCTCCGCTATTGACGGCGCTGAGTGGATCGGTTACTACGGTGATGTTATCACTGAAGATGATGCTCCCGTTGTTACTAAGGAAGGCTTTGAGTTCAAGGGCTGGACTGTAAACGGCGAAAAGGTTACTCTTCCCTATACAGTTAAGGGCGACACAACCTTCACAGCATCCTTCGGCGTTGTTGCATACGAGGTTATCTGGTATGTTGACGGCAAGGAAGTTTACAGAGATACCTATGACTTCGGCGATGCTATCGTTATGAGAGCTGACGAAGTTAAGGAAGGCTACACATTCTCAGGTTGGGATACTGACCTCACAGGTATGACAATGCCCGCAGAGGACATCGAAGTTAACGGTACATTCACAGTTAACGTTTACGATGCACTCTTCTATGCAGACGGCGAGCTCATCGAAACAGTTCCCACAAACTTCGGCGAAATCCCCGCAGCTCCCAAGGCACCTGAAAAGACAGGTTATGCATTCATCGGTTGGGCTCCCGCACTTGCTCCCATGGTAGTAGCTCCCGAAGGCGTAAGATACGATGCTGTTTACTCAGCAGGCGCAGTTGCTTACACAGTTGAGATCTACACAATGGATACAGAAGGCGTTTACGGTGCACCCGAAACTCTCACAATGAGCGCTAATGCAGACGCAGCTATCAGCTATGCTCCCGCTGCAAAGACCGGCTTCACAGTTGATGCTGACGCTTCAGTACTTGAAGGCACAGCAGCTGCTGACGGCTCATCAGTACTTAAGGTTTACTACATCCGTGACCAGTATGACTTCACAATCATCGTTGACGGCGAAGCAACAACTGAAACTTACTACTATGACGAGGCAGTTACAGCTCCTGCAGATCCCGTTAAGGAAGGTTATGACTTCATCGGTTGGGACGGCACAGTTCCCACCACAATGCCTGCTCGTGACGTAACTCTTACTGCAAGATTCGTTATCCTTCAGTTCACAATTACGTTCGTAACAGACGGTGGCACAACAATCACACCCATCAAGGCAGACTACGGCACCGCTGTTGTAGCTCCTGCTGATCCCACTAAGACAGGTTACACATTCGATGGTTGGGATAAGGAAATTCCCAAGACCATTCCTGCAGAAGACGTAACAATCACTGCTAAGTGGACAATCAACCAGTACACAATCACATTCGCTAACACAGGCGATACAGTAATCGATGATATCAAGCAGGATTACAACACAGCTGTTACAGCTCCCGCTGATCCTGAAAAGCTCGGTTACACATTCACAGGCTGGGATGTAGAAGTTCCCAAGACAATGCCTGCTGAAAACATCACAATCACAGCAACATGGAAGGTTAACCAGTACCCCGCAACCTTCATCATCGACGGCAAGACAGAAACCGTTGCTACAAACTTCGGTGAAGTTCCCGTTGCTCCTGAAGCAGTTAAGTACGGTTACACATTCACAAGCTGGGATGTTGAACTTGCTCCCATGGGCGTTGACGGCGCAACATACACAGCTGTATTCGCAGCTAACAAGTATGATGCAACATTCGACGCTGCAGGCGGTAAGTGGGCAGACGGCGAAACTGTTAAGTATGATAAGGACGTTGAGTTCGATTCAGCTATCACAGCTCCCGCTGAAGATCCCACCAAGGAAGGCTACATCTTCGCAGGCTGGACACCCGCAGTTGGTGACATGACTGTTGAAGGCGGCATGACCTTCACCGCAACATGGACTCAGGACCTCGACTTCTGCCGTGTTCAGAGCGTAACAAGAGTAACTGAAAAAGTTTACGGTCCGCAGCTCGCTAACTACGAAATCAAGGTTATGGGCAGCCCCGTTAAGATTCAGCTTTGCTATGCTGACGCTACAAGCGTTACATGGACATTTGACAGAAACGATGCTAAGGTTGATGCTGACGGCGCATCTTCAGGCCTTGTAAAGGTTGAAACATTCAACGCCGGCACAGACGAAGCATACGAGATCTGGACAATCCGCACAGTTCTTACAGAGGATAACTACAAGGTTCGTGCAAAGGTTGATTACACATCATCCTCTTGGGAATCACTCGAATTCGCATTCGATTACACTGTAGTATACGACGTAGAACCCGTTGCAACAACAATGGTTTACGAAGTAACAGCTTCTGCAGCTTCCGTACAGCGCGGTAAGCAGGCAACAATCACAGTTGTTACTGACGCATCCGTATCAAGACTTCAGCTCAGAATGCAGAAGGCTGATGGCACATACACAACAGTTACCTACGCTCCCACATCATCTGCTGTATCCTATGACGATGCAACACTTGCTGCAGAGAACAAGGCAACATGGGCTATCACAATCACCTTCACATATTCAGGCACAGCTGAATCACAGACTCAGACTTGGGAAGTTTGGTACCGTGTAGGCACCGCTGCTTGGGCTGATTCTGAAAAGTCAGCAGAAGTTAAGGTTACAAGACTTGCTGTAGCAGCTCCCGTTGCTCCCGGCGAACAGGCTCCTTACTCGGTAATCTCCGTAGAGATTGCAGAGCCTTCAGTTAAGGTTGCAACTGAAGTTAAGATTACTGTTGTCACCACAAATGACATCACAAGAGTACGTCTTAACAACACAGAGCTTGGCAAGACTGCAACATACCTCAAGACATCCAAGAACCTCGTTCTTACTGAGAACGCAGAAGCAGGCACATACACTTGGGAAATCACTTACAGATTCGGTATTGTTTCCGATAATCAGCAGTGGTTCGCACAGTGCCGTGGCACATCTTGGTCAGCACTTGAGAAGAGCTTCACAGTAAACGTTACTGAATAATTAACGGCTTACTGAAAGACGCTTAAACTAAATCCCCTCGGGCCGCAGGAGCTTGCTCTTGCGGCCTTTTTGTTTTATTGCTTGAAAGGAGAGGAAAATAATACCCCGATGCTCATAAAACGCCTTGTGAGGGCAAATAAAACGATTTGCGGTGCAGAGACAAATATGGTCTACGAATTGTTAAAACGCAAAAAAGGGGCAAATAAGGAGACTTTTTTGAGCGAAGAGACTAATAAACGTTAATTGTAAAGGTATCAGGCTTTACTTTTTGGAGAAATTATTGAACAAAAAGATAAAAATAATTATAATTACGAATTAAAATCAAAGAAAAATGCACCAAATGAATTTTCGAAAAAGAAAAATAACCGTCTGAAACAGAAGGCTCCGGATAGTAAAAAACCGAAAAAAAGAATAAAAAATACGTCAATACAAGGTCAGAAAATGCGTCATATTATGAACGTTCTGACCTTTTATTTATACAAAATTTTATAAAGAAATGAGAAAATATGCACGAAATAAACCGATGATTAACGTATGAAAAAATGCAGGAAAAACCTGATAAAACCGAGGTGTTCAGGTGATGAACAACGGGCAATTTTACGTAAAAAAGCGGTTGAATAATGCGGTATTTTCAGCCTCGGAGGGGTACGATTCCGATGCAAAAAAAGCAAGGAAAACGCAACAGATCAGAGTGATTATTTCTCAAAAAACGGTGTTTAAGCGATGCTCGAAAGCATAATTTTGCGCTGAAAATCAGGCTTGATTCGAGGCAAATTTCGGCGAAAAAAAATGAAATATTTTGCGAATTCAGAATTGAAAAAATGTAATAATCAAAGCATAAAACTTGTTTTTATTGTTGAATAAATATTAATAAACTGTGAACAAAACTTGTAAAGTTTATTGTCTTTACATGAAATCAAAAAGTTTGTAAATATACTTATTGCACAAAAGCTGAAATCGTAATTTGTGCAATATAGATATGAGTGAGAAATTTTTATTAAAATTTTATTTATATTTATATATAAGAGATTTTATTATTTTATTGACACTGTTGACGGGCGGTGATATAATGACAATGTGTAATAGTGACCATCTATTTCATGTTCAAAATCTTTTTAATGGAGGGATTATTTTTGAGCAAAGCAAAGAAACTCATCAGCATGCTTCTCGCGATTCTGATGGTAATGTCGGTTGCACCGGCGTCGGTTATTGCTTCGGCAGTTGAGCCTTCGGCAACGTTCAAGGCTCCCGATACGTCGCTTCTTACTTACTCAACCGATACCAGCGGTACGTCAGAAGTAATCCGTGTTGCAGGCGGTGCCGGTTTGTTTACACGAGGCACAACTGTTGTTGCTGCAACACCCTCGGGTATTCCCAAGAACGATAGCGGTACTTACATGCATATCGCTTACGACGGTGAAACTCCCGAATTCCCCCTTGTATCCTTCAAGATCACAGGTACAAAGCCCACTAAGAACCCGACAATCGCTTCGAACCTCGGTTCAAACTTAACTCTTAAAGCGGAAACTGTCGGCGCTCAGCAGAGTGATGGTTCGTACCTCTACACTTGGAGAGTTACGGGCGGTACTGCTTCTCAGGGCAGCGTTGTTACTTACACGATTACTTACTACGTTGAAGGTAACAATGATGCGCAGTACGCATACGCTTACTCCTACGTTGAGGATATCCTCATCATGAACGGTTACGTTGCTTTCAAGCGACTTAACAACAACAAGCACAGACCCGCAACCTGTCACTCGAACATCGTTCAGATCGGCGGTAGAAACGTTTACTCCGGTTGGTATAACGACACTGCTCAGTTGAGCCAGAGAGGTTACGTTAACTACGCATCAGGTAATGCGCTCAGCGGTGCTTCCCTTAAGGGTGCAGGTAGTGAAGCTGCGATGTCAACGGATGCCGACGGCTACATCCTCAGCACCGAGGCAACGGTTTCCGGTACTCCCTATGGCGCTCTCATCAAGCAGAGCTACAACCAGGACGGTAACGAAAACAGCACAACCATCAACGTGTGCTACGGTCTTGACGGTAACAGAACTGAATCCAAGATCTACATCGATAAGAGAAACGAAACTCTCCAGTCTCTTAACGTCAGAATCACGCTCCAGGCCGGTGAAGCCGGTGACGGCTCCGACCACGGTTCAGGCGAAACAGGCGGTAACGACTCTTATCCCTGGCCCGGAACAAACCTCGGCGGCATCGACGTTCTCAGCGGTCCCATCTCATTCGGACAGACTGATTCTTGGGATACCGTTAAGAGCAAGTCTATATCCCTTATCAGCATCGGTGAAATCTCACTCAGCTCCAACAAAACATCTATTGCTGACAATGCAAATTACGACTACATCGTAACTCATATGAGCGGTTCAGGTCCTGCTCTCCAGAACGGAACAACGAGCTACCAGAACACCACTCTTGTCTATGCTTGGGAAACAGACACCAACGGTAAGGGCTCAGGTTCAAACTATGAAACAGGTGCTATCGGTACCACGTTCATCGTTTACACCACCGTTGACCTTTACAACATATTCTACGGCATTATGGCAGGTAAGAACATCACAACAGGTGCTTCTTCCTACACTTGCTCAGATTACATCAAGTACGTTGCTAACTCGGGTGAAACTCCTGCAACCTCCTCCAACCTTACAATCAACTTCACAAAGGGTGCTCATCCCCAGTCCACACAGTATGGCACAGGCTGGGATGCCTTCCTTGCAGCTTATCAGGAAGCAGGTAAGATTCTCTCGAAGCCCAACACAAACCAGACCGAGATCAACAACGCCGCAGTAGCACTTATCAATGCTTATAACGGCCTCGGCGGTTTCAACAACAACGTTAATTACACAATCAAGCACGTTTTGGCAGGTGGATCACAGACAGAAATCGTAAATGCCACAACTGAGGGCTACACTGCTGCTGCTCAGCAGGGTACGGTTGCTGCAGGTACAAAGATTACTGCTTACGCTGCTACAATCCCCGGTTACACAGTTTCCAGCGACTCCGTTAAGACGGTCACCTTCAGCGGTAAGAACGCAGAGGAAACAATTACATTCGAATATCAGCCTGTTAACGTAAACGTCAACGCCGATACAAACAACGAAAGCCTCAGCAATGTTAACGTTAACGGCGAAGAAAAGAATCTTGTTATTCAGTACTATCCCGTTCCCTACCGCGGAACCTTCAATGTTTCAACGGCTACAACAGGTGACGGCGATCCCACAAGACCCGGTGTCGGCACAAAGGCACATTGGGAATTCGTAGGTTGGTACCGTGCAGAGCCTGCAGACGGTGTGAGCTGGGATGAATCGCAGAGAATCACCTCAACTATCGAGATGACATCTCTCAATCCTGTCAACATCTATGCAAGATGGGATACAGCTCCGATCAGCATGTATGCTATGCCTATGATCGATGACGGTACTGTTATCAACAACGGGAACGAGATCAACCTCGGCTCCGTTAAGCCTACTCCCGACGGCAAGCCTGTTGACTTCAACAGACCTGCTGCAAGCATTATGACTCTTGAAGGTTACGAGTTCGTTGGCTACTATGAATCCTACAACGGCGGCTTCATGAACGCAGTCAGCTTCCCCGTAGCATTCACGCTCGGCGACAGCGATAAGCATATCGTTGCCCGTTATGCTGACGTTAATAACAAGATCATCTTCGAGTCAAACGGCGGCACACACTGTGATGACTTTACTTACACTGTAGGCGTTCCCTTCACAGCTGCAGATCTTCCCACACCTACAAAGGTTGGTTACAGCTTCGCAGGCTGGTACAGGGATGTTGACCTCAGCAATCCTTTGTTCACCGAAGATGCTCCTTCAGTTACAATGAACACCTCAACAGGTATCGTTGTATATGCGAAGTGGGAGGCTAAGCCTCTTACCGTTAAGTTCGACACAGCTCTCGGTGCAAGTACAACAAAGTACGATACCAAGACAATCTCTGATCGTGTTGGCGTTGTAAACGAAGTTCTTCCCTCAGAAGACGTTCCTGCTAACCCCAGAAGATTCGGCTATACATTCGAAGGCTGGCTTTATAACGGTAACCCCTTCAGTTTTGAGAATCCTCTTCCCGTTGCTGACGATGAAATCACACTCGTTGCAACATGGAGCAAGACTGATGACTCCGCTTTCATCGAGCTCAATGCTATCGAAAAGAATCTCGGTCAGGAAATCTATCTTGATACCGACGATTCAACAGATGAGGATGATATCGTTCAGCACGGCGACCTTATCACCGTCAGAATGACCTCCAAGACCAACTTCTCTGTTGGTTCATCACTCTTCATCTTTATGTATGATGCAGATTTCTATGAGCTTCAGGGCAGCGGCAAGGATGCATTCACACTTAACTATGATGATTCCTACATCGGCGGCATCAATGCCAAGTACTCTGCAGTTACAAACAGCAGCAGTCTTCCCTGGCCTGACGGCGCTGACAGCACAACATATAATGCAATCCAGATCGCTATCGACCCCACGGTAACAGCTGATGACTTCAACTGCGAACCCATGGACGGCAAGACCTGGATGATTGAATTCAAACTTAAGGTTAAGGATACGGCAGCAGGCGAAGGCACCATTTATATGGATAATGCCTGGACAAGAACTCCCGATAACATCATGGGAACAATGTTCTACGGCTGGGCAAAGGATTCCACAGTTTCTGTTATTGAAACAGAAAACAACAAGGTTACTCCCGACCTCGTAGATGCTACCAGAACTCTTAAGATTGATACAGAAGAGCCTGTCAAGACTACCGTTAACCTCGACGCAAACGGCGGTGCTTGGGCTGATAACGACACAACCAAGACCTATGCAAACGGTAACGCAGGTTCAGAAATCGCAGGCTATACAAGACCTGACAGACTTGGTTATACTCTTGAAGAAAACGCATGGTATGCAGTTAAGGATGACACAACATCCGCACAGTGGATTGAAGGCTACTATCCTCCCGAGGATACCCTCACCGCAACCTACTATGCTAACTGGACTCCCAACAACTACCCCGTAGTATTCCATTGGGATCAGGGCAGCGATGAAATCTATACCGAAATCAGCGTTCCTTACGAAACCCAGATTGCTGCTGATGCAGTAACCGCTCCCTCAAGACAGGGTTACTCATTCGCAGGCTGGACTGATGCAGACGGAAACCTGGTCACACTTCCGACTCAGATGAACGTTGCTGATGAAAACGGATATCATCTCTATGCTACATGGACTCCCGCAACAGATACAAAGTTTACAATCAAGGTTAACTATACTCTCCAGAACACCGGCGCAAATGCTTCCATAAGCCAGCAGAAGGATAAGGCCAATGTCGCATTCCAGGGCACAACAGGCCAGAGAGTTGCTCTTGTTGAATCAGTTCCCGCAGATGCTGATCCTAATACATTATATATTACTGTAGATCAGCTCGCTGCTGTTCAGCAGGGTAACTACCTCTACAATGCGGCACTCAACACTCCCGATGAGTTCGGTCACATCGACACTGAAACAATCGCAGGCGACGGCAGCACCGTTCTTGAAGTTTGGTATGAGGCTAAGATGATGACCTTCACCTTCAATGCAAACGGCGGTACATTCGCAGACGGTAAAGATATTCTTACCAAGTCAGGTAAGTTCCTTACAGCATTCGGCGGCCTTGCAGATTCAGAGCTTCCCACAAGACAGGGTTATGATTTCGCAGGCTGGAAGACATCAGCAACTACCAATACCACAGCAACTCTTGCTACTACTTTCAACCGTGAAATTACTTACTATGCTCATTGGACACCCAAGAAGGCTCACGTTCGTTTCATGCTCAGCGAAACCGAACAGTACGGCACTCTTATTGAGGTTGATGTCGGTAAGGCTCCCGCTACTCCCGCAGATCCCGTAAAGGCAGGCTGGACGTTCCTTGGCTGGAACACCGATCCCGATGCAACAACGGGCGTTAAGACAATTCCCGTTGTTAACGAAGTTGACTCGGCTGATGGATATGCAATCACCTACTACGCAATCTATACAAAGACTCCTTACACATTTGTCTATTATGTAACAGATCCCGTAACAGGTGCTGTTGAGCAGATCGGCGAAACCGAAACCTATTTCATGGATGACGTTGTTACCGTTAAGGGTACAGACGGTGCAGACCTCGTTAAGAAGGGCTACACATTCAACGGCTGGACAATCGACGGCGAAGCAGCAGGCGCAACATTCGAAATGCCTGATGCAAACGTTGAAGTTTACGGTACTTACACAGCCAAGACAATCAAGGTTAAGTTCTATGCTGATGAAGGCGCTTATGCAGGCGGCGAAGCTTACATTGAAGTTGATTCAACCTTCAACGAAGCAATCAACGTTCCCGCAGAAGCACAGAATCCCTCAAAGGCAGGCTATGACTTTGCAGGTTGGGCAACAGCTGCAGATGCAGAAACAGGCTCAACTTCACTCGGCACTCTTACAGAAGAAGCTGCTTCCTTCTATGCAGTTTATGCACCCCAGAAGCATACATATTATATAGATGTATACGAAATGGGTCTTGACGGTCAGTATCCTGCTGATCCCACAAGAACAGAAACAGCAGAAGGCTACGTTGACGACACAGTTGAAATCACAAGTGCCGATAACGTAACAGGCTTCACTCTTGCTACTCCCGCAACTCAGAGCGGTGTTGTTCCTGCAACAGGCGACCTCCGCTTCACAGTTAAGTACGAGCGTAACAAGTACACAGTCAACTACATTGTTGAAGGTACAGAAACTCCTGTTGAATATTACTTCGGCGCAACAATCGATGCAGCTAACGAGCCTGCAAAGGTTAAGAAGGGCCACAGCTTCACAGCATGGAGCCCCGCTCTTCCTGAAACAATGCCCGCAGGTGATCTTGAGACAACCGCTCAGTTCAATGCTAACTCCTACACCGTAACTTATAAGGACGGCGATGCGGTTATCGGTACAGCAACAGTTGTTTACGATAACGACATTCCCTCAAAGCCCGCAGATGCATCTAACCCCAGCAAGACAGGTTATACCTTCCTTGGTTATGCATACGAAGGCACAACAGACGTTGTTGTTTCCACAACATCAACAGTCAAGATTTCCGACAGCGATGTAACTCTTGTTGCTGTTTGGAATGTAAACGAATACAGACTTAACTACATCGGTGCATCAGGCGTTCATGAATATTTCATGGTTGATTACGGCACACCCGCTGCAGAGTGGCCCGTTCCCGCGGAGAATCCCGTGAAGACAGGTAGCTACTTCAACGGCTGGAAAGAATCAACATACGCAACAATGCCCACAGAGGTTGTTAACATCCAGGCTAACTGGGTTGTTGAAACCTATAAGTTCCAGTTCAATAACACAGGCGACACAACTTACGGCGAAAATAACATCGTAACCGTAACTTACGGCGAAGCATTCGACGGCGTTGCAGATCCCGAATGGGCAGGCTACGTATTCCTTGGTTGGGATGACGAAATTCCTGCTAACATCGAAGATCTCGGTGAAGACGGCGAAATCGTCAAGGTATTCACCGCAAGCTGGAGAGAAGAAAACTACGTTCTTCACTTCGCTAACACCGGTGATACAACAATCGCTGATAAGAACGTTAAGTTCGGCGACACAATCGCTGCAACAGCAGATCCCGAATGGGCAGGTCACGTATTCGCAGGTTGGGACGTAACACCTCCCACAGAAATCGGCGACCTCGGCAATGACGGTGCAACAATCACCTACACTGCAAAGTGGACAAAGGAAACATATATCCTTCACTTCGCTAACACCGGCGACACAGTAATCGCTGACAAGAACGTAACGTTCGGCGACACAATCGCTGCAACTCCCGATCCTGTTAAGGCAGGTTACAACTTCGCAGGTTGGGACGTAACACCTCCCACCACGATCGGTGACCTCGGCGACAACGGTGAAACAATCACCTACACCGCATCCTGGACAATCGATCAGTTCACAATCACCTTCGATTCAGACGAAGGCACAGCAGTTGCTCCCATCACAGAGGATTACATGACGGTTATCGAAGCTCCCACAGCTCCCACAAAGACCGGTAACGTATTCTCACATTGGATCAACACAAAGGATAACTCCACGGTAACATTCCCGATCGAGATGCCCGCTGAAAACCTTAACCTCAAGGCAATCTGGACAGTTGAAGCTTACACAATCAAGTTTGCTGATACAGACGATGCAGGCACAGTTATCACAAAGGACGTTAAGTTCGGTGACACAATCACCGTTCCCTCAGGTCTTGTAAAGACAGGTTACGTATTTGACGGCTGGACAGATGCAGACGGCAACGATGCAACTCCTCCCACCGCAATCGGTGACCTCGGCGAAAACGGCGCTGTTATCACATACACAGCAAAGTGGAGAGAAAAGACCTACACACTCAAGTTTGTTGACACCGGTGACGTAACAATCGCTGATAAGAACGTTAAGTTCGGCGACACAATCGAAGTTCCCACCGACCTCACAAAGGAAGGCCAGGGCTACTACTTCACAGGCGCATGGAAGGATGCAAACGGCAACGCTGCAACTCCTCCCGCAACAATCAATGATATGGGCGCTGACGGTGCAGAATTCACTTACGTTGCACAGTGGGCAAAGGAAACCTACACAATCGCATTCAACTCAGACGGCGGTTCAGAAGTTGAATCTATCGTTAAGCAGTACGGCGATATGGTAACCGTTCCCGCAAATCCGACCAAGACAGGTCACGGCTTCGTTCAGTGGAACGACGCTGAAGGCAACAAGTATGACATTCAGCTCATTATGCCCGACCTCGGCGAAAACAACACAACAATCACTCTCACAGCTCAGTGGCAGAAGAACGTTTACACCGTTAATTTCTACGATGCATACGGCGAAATCTTCACCACAGCATCAATTGAGTACGATGCAGACATCGCAGATTACGTTCCCGCAACTCTTCCCGAGAAGGAACACTACATCACACTCGGTTGGTCAACCGTTCAGGGTGACAACGTTGCAATTACCGACTTTGGCAAGATGCCCGCAAACGACAAGCTTGCTTACTACCCCGTACTTGAAAGAGTAAAGGTAACTCTCGCTCTTAAAGAGGGCACAACAGCAGAGGCATTCGAGATTGACGAAACCAATCCTGATCTCAAGGTAGGTTATATCCGCGGTCTTGATACTCAGCTCACAAAGGCTGCTCTCGAAAGCACATATCTCGGTGTAACCGGTGACGGTGCACTCAGAATCACTCCCAGCTGGAACGCATTCAATATCTGCGGTACAGGCACAATGGTTGAAGTTATCGATAACGTTGAAAACGAAGTAGTTGAAGTTTACTACATTGTTATCTACGGTGACGTAAACGGCGACTCGGCAGTCAGCGCAACAGATATTCCTGCAATCAACAAGGAAGTGCTCGGTGCAACAGCATGGTCAATCGAAGGCGATGCTGAATACAGCAAAGCAAAGGTTCTTGCAGCAGACCTCAGAGATGACGGCGAAGACGCAGTTGTTAACGGTCTTGATGCAACACTCATCCGCGATGTAACTCTTTCAGTTGCTTACATCGATCAGACAACAGGCGAAGTTATTTATTACTAATTAAAAAATTGTCTGCGGGCGGCTTGCCCGTCCGCAGACAGCCAACGCATAAATTTTGCTAAAGGCGAAAGAGATAAGTTTTCAAGGAGGAAATAAAAGCATATGACAAAAGCTAAAAAACTCGTTGCGCTTATGCTTGCTTTTTTGATGATTTTCAGCTCAGTTTCTGTCCTTGCTTCAGCCATGTCTGACACGGTTGACAGCGGAGTAACACTGGGTATTTCAACGAAATTCTTCAAAGAAGTTGACGGTGTCTGGACCGAGACAACCAAGGTCAATCCTAAGGAAACAGACACTGTTAAAGCACGAGTATATCTGGAAACAGACTATTACTCAGGCGATAGCACTTTGCTTTTCTTCTACGATAAGGACTTCTTTACTCACAGCTATGCGGAAGCAGGTCAGGTTGCTCTTGCAATCAATCCTGCAGCAACAAACGGTGTAACCGGTTACTTTGTAACAAACGCTAACCTTCAGGGTCAGGTTGATGCAGGTTACATCTCCGCAGATCAGCTCAACGAATACGGCGTTTTTGCAGTTAACCTTGCAACAAACGGCACAACAGTTAAGCATGACGGCAGCGACTGGCTCTTCGAGTTTGAACTTGAAGTTCTTGACACTGCAGCAGGTGAGGGCGACCTTTTCACAGTTGAAGAGCTCTATCAGACAACAACAAGAACAAAGGCACTCGGTGACGTTCCCAAGGGCGTTGCAGGCGGTGCAAGCGACGATGCATGGTCCATGTGGGTCTGGGATGCAACTTTCGATTTCGAAAGCCAGCCCATCTCAACAATCAGCTCCGTAACATTTGATGCTAACGGCGGTACATTCGCAGGCGGCGCAGATACATTCGGACCTCTTGAAGGCACAATCAGCGAAGCAATCGCTGCTGATGCTCTTCCCGCAAATCCCTCTTATGAAGGCTACACCTTCCTCGGCTGGGTTGATGCTGAAATCGCAAATCCCACTAAGGATGATATCGTAGCAGCTCCTTCGGTTTATCCCGATGATGATCTTGTTCTTAATGCATATTGGATAAAGAACGTTAACATTACGTTTGCCGATACAGGCGATTCAACAATCGAACCCATCACAAACGTAACTCCCAACACAGCGTTCAAGGAAATCGCTGACCCCACAAAGGCAGGCTACACATTCGTTGGTTGGGATGTCAGAGGCGGCGAGCTTCCCGACGTTTACCCCACAGCTGATACAACTTATACAGCAATCTGGGCAACAAACGTTGAAGTAAGCTTTGAAATGAACGGTGCAGATCCCGTTGGTCCTTTCGCAGGATATGACGGTGCTCCCTTCGAAGAAACAATCGAAACTCCCAAAAAGACAGGTCACTACTTTGTTGGCTGGCTTCTTAAGGGTGAAGAGAGCAAGGGTCTCCAGCCTCTTCCCACAGTTTATCCCGCAACTGACGTTACATACGTAGCAGTATTTGATACATATACTTACTATGTAACTTATATCGTAAAGAACGAAAAGACCGGTGAAACCCAGACATATTTCCTTCAGACTGAATATGATGCAGAAATCGGATTCCCGAGAGTAGCAATTCCTGAAGGCTATGCAATGGATTCACAGTGGTACACAGATGAAGCTTGCTCCGTTCCTTTTGTTGAAGGAACAAAAATGGGTACAGCTCCCATCACTCTTTACACAACAATCGATACCGTTCCTTATAAGGCATACTTTATGCTTGAGGAAGGCGACGATATCGCAGACGCATACGAAGTAGTTGACGTTATCTACGGCGAGGAAATCGTTGCTCCTGCAACGAATCCCACAAAGGGCGGCTACAACTTCGGCGGTTGGACTCCTTACGTTGGTATCCACGATAAGGAATCAGACGTTTATTTCTACGCAACATGGGTAGAAAAGGTTGGTAACGTTAAGTATATGGCTAACGACGGCACAGATGCTGTTGTTGAAGTTTACGACATTCCTTACGGCTTCGACCTTGAAATCCCTGCTGATCCCACAAGAGAAGGCTACACCTTCCTCGGTTGGAACACAGATGCAAACGCAACATCAGCTCTTGCAATTGAAGGCACAAAGATGCCCGAAATCGCAAATGACGGCGATGAAATCGTTTACTACGCAGTATGGCAGATCAACGAATACAAGGTAACCTTCGATTCAAATCAGGGTTCCGCAGTTGAAGATAAGACTCAGGCTTATAACTCCGAGGTTACAGCTCCCGCAGAGCCCACAAGACCCGGTTATAAGTTCCTCGGTTGGACAGATGCTGACGGCGATACAGTAACATTCCCGTTCTCAATGCCTGCTTATGACGTTGCTCTTACAGCAAGCTGGAAGCAGGAAGAATACGTTATCAGATATCTTGACACAGGCGACAATGAAATCGAAGATAAGATTGTTGTTATGGGTCAGAAAATCGAAGTTCCCACAGGCCTCACCAAGGAAGGCGAGGGTCTCTACTTCACCGGTTGGGACGTAACTCCTCCCACAGAAATCGGCGATATGGGTAACGACGGTCAGGTATTCGAATACACAGCACAGTGGGCAGCCGAATCCTATACTATTATATATAAGGATACCGGTGACACATCATATGAAAACAAAGTAGTCAAGAAGGGTGACACAATCGAAATTCCTTCGGCTCTTACCAAGGAAGGTCAGGGCTACTACTTCACAGCTTGGGACACAACACCTCCCACCGCAATCGGCGATATGGGTGACAACGGTGATACCTTCACCTACACAGCTCAGTGGGATAAGGAATCCTATGTTCTTAAGTTTGCAGAAACAGGCGATACAGCAATTGCTGACAAGAATGTTACCTTCGGTGACACAATTGAAGCAACAGCTGCTCCCGAATGGGCAGGCCACGTATTCGCAGGTTGGGACGTAACTCCTCCCACGGAAATCGGCGACCTTGGCGATAACGGCGAAGCTATCACTTACACAGCAAAGTGGACAGTTGAAACCTACATCTTCCACTTCACCAACACAGGTGATAACGCAGTTGAAGATGCAACCGTAACATTCGGTCAGGATTACACTGCACCCACAGGTCTCACAAAGACCGGTTATACACACATCGGCTGGGATCCCGCAGTTCCCACCAAGATTGAAGACCTCGGCGAAGACAAGGCTGAGTTCACATTTGCAGCTCAGTGGTCAGCAGATAATATCGCTGTAACA
>JAZNUD010000019.1:0-3246 GCA_045592085.1 Acutalibacteraceae bacterium
TGACAACGATTTGGACAAAGAACTGCTTGAAATATCAAAACGGTATGGCGGTATAGCAGATTTTGTTACGGAATCCGAATGTGAAAACAGAATCGCTGCTATTGTTTCACAAATTGTTGATTCAGACCTTTTTGAAAAGCCGACTGTAATCAGAAAACTGTGGAAACAAAACTATACTGTTGATGATTTTTACGGCTTTGCATTAACGGGCAACAGATTTATGCAGAATTCAAATGAAGATAAGAAAAGAGCATATAACGATATTGTTGCGTTAGCTGATAAGAACAGTGGTATAATTGAACGCCCGTATTTGTGCGTGATTTATATAGCGAAGAAAAAGTGATCAAAAAATTAAAAGAGCTGACCGATTTTCACATCAGTCAGCTCTTCTTTAATTGTTCCAAGAAATATGCACCGATTCCGTCAAAGAATCTCTTTATTGGTCTGATTCTGACGATTGCATTTTATCGGAAATAATCTGTGGCTTTATTTCGGCTTCAAAGGTTGAAATTTTTTTGGTTTTATGATAATATTTTGTCAGCAGATATTGCATCATTTAAGAAAAGAGGTAAGCAAGATGAATGTGTTTTTCGACAGAATAATTGCTTTTTTTACCGCGCTTATAACGTTTATAACAGGCTTGTTTGGTTTGAATATTGAAATCGGAAATAAGGTTGATGATTTCAGGGTTACGACTTACATAAGAGGGGACTACGTTCAGAATAAAGAAAGCCTTCATCCGGAGGATTTCGATATAATTACGGACGTCATTCTTTTTGAGTGTGCGTCGTTTAACAGTAACGGCGAGGTCGTTTATGATGAAAACAAACTCGAAACCGCACTTTCAAATATCCGCAATGCAATCGGTGACAGAGACGTAAGAATTACTCTCAATCTTCTCGGACCCTGGGGCAATACCGATTCGGATATCTGGGAAGAGCAAATGGAAGCCCAGAGTGATGAGCACAACAAAGCGTTTGCAAGCGGAGTTCTGGAAGATAACATAATTGCCGTTCTTGATAAATATGATTTTGACGGTGTTCATTTTGATTATGAATATCCTTTATCCAATAAAGCATGGCGTTATTACAATAAATTTCTTGTTTCGCTTGATAAAAAGCTCGGAGAATACACCCTCGGAGTTGCGGGTAATGATTGGAATATTAAGTTTTCAACCGCCGCAATAGCCGCAATTGATACTTTTGAACTGATGACCTACGATTTCGTTGACGGCGAGGGCAGACACGCAACCTTTGAAGGCACAGCAGAGCTTGTGAAAAGAGTCGGTTTTTACGGAATGCCTGCCGAAAAAGTGAACGTCGGACTTCCTTTTTATTCGCGACCGACAGATATGTCAACGTATTGGTACGGCTATAACGGATGCTATGAAAAAATTGATGAAAACGGATGGTATCATTGCGAAAATACAGGCAAGGATTTCTGGTTTAACACGCCCGACGTTATTGAAAAGAAAACGGAGTTTGCCTATGATAACGGTTACGGCGGTGTTATGATATGGCACTATAACTGTGATCTTCCTTCATCCCACGAGGATTCGCTTCTTAATGCGGTCAACACGGCGATAAAGAATAATTAAAGCAGTTGCCGACAGAGTAATTATAAAACCAAGCAAAACAAAAAGAGCTGACTGATTTCCTTCAGTCAGCTCTTAAAATTTGCAAAATATGTAACCTTTATCTGTTCTGAATTGTTATAATAGTGAAAGGACCTTTCAAGCGGTGGTGATTTAATGGACAGTAACGATTTTGAGCGAGTGTTCAAAAGAAATAACAAACGGTTGTTTCTGATTGCACTTTCATTTACTGCAAATCAATATGATGCAGAGGATATTGTTCAAAATGGTTTTAAGAAACTTTTAAAAGCAAAAATGGAGTTTGAAGATGACGAACATATTGATAAATGGCTTACTTCGGTTACGGTGAATGAAAGCAAAAATCTTCTCAAAAGTGCTTTCAGAAAAAAGAGTGCAGATTTTGAGGATTACGTTGCAACCTGTTCTTTTGGAAGTGAAAAAAGCGAGGATTTGTTTAACGCCGTTATGTCGCTGCCTAAAAAACTGCGGACGGTAATCCATCTGTTTTATTACGAGGATATGCCAATCAAAGAGATTGCCGATATGCTCAACATCAAGCAATCTGCGGTTAAAACAAGACTGTGCCGGGCAAGGGAACAGTTGAAAATTAAGCTTGGAGATGATTGGAATGACGAATAAAGAAAAATATATCAGTTCTTTTTCAGGTGTTGAGCCGTCTGACGAAATCAAAGAAAGGATTTTGAATATGGCATCAACAAAGAAAAGATATTCTTTCAAAGCTCTTGCTGTGGTGTTTGCCGTTCTCATAATGGTTGCGGCGGCTATGCTTACCGCAAATGCCGCAACGGACGGAGCGATAGGCGATAAAGTCATTGAACTCAGCAAAGAGATAAGCGAAAAAATCAGTGTTGTTGTTAACGGTAAAGAAATTGAGGCGACGTTTAATTATAAGCCGATAACAGACGAGAACGGAAAAACAAGTATTGTTGAAATTGTTATTCCGGAAAACCTTCCTGAAAATCTTCCCGAAAAAGAACAGGGCGAAGATGAGATTGTTTTTGAATTGAATGAAGTGATGGTAGATGTCGGTAAGATCGTTCTTCAAAAATCGGAAGAAAGCACCGAAAATGTTGAGATTGAGTTGAAAAGCGAAACCGAATATGTTAAAGTGATTGTAGAATCTGAATAAGACTTGAGCTGAATAGCAAAACAAAAAGAGCTGACTGATTTCCTTCAGTCAGCTCTTAACTTTTGGATAATTCAAATGATGCCAAAGCATTGCCACGGAAATCTGAGTGATAAAAATTTCAGCGCACACTTTGGAATGATTAAACTCCGCCCACCGAAAATATTGTCGCACTGCTCGCTTGGAGCGCTTCGCATTGCTCTGTATTTTCGGCAAATAACCGCCTTCGCTTCATCTGCCACAGGCAGCGCTCGGCGATTATTCCCACTCGGAATAAATTAAACTACTTTGTTTAGAAATTCCGTATGTGGATACTTTTGGTTTCTTTGATTACACCTATTATCTCATATATCTGCAGTGACCACCCTCCACGGGACCGAATTTATCAGAATGTTATCAGTGTTGATAATTGCAGTCACGCACAGTGGATTGTATGTCGTGCAAAATTATTCTGTTGCAAAGAAATTGTACCATATCCAAAACCATTTGTCAACACTTTAAAGCG
>JAZNUD010000020.1:0-40843 GCA_045592085.1 Acutalibacteraceae bacterium
CTCCCGGCAACAGCAAGGGTGACAATAATTACATCCACGATTGGTCGGAAATTTACCAGACCTATCAGCCTGCCGTTACTCTTGAAGGTTTTGGAAATATCTGTTCTCACAACGAAATGGAAAACTCTCCTCACGAAGCAATTACTTACAAAGCCAACAATCACATTATTGTATATAATCTTATCCACGATGTGTGCCTTCTTTCGGATGTTGCGGGTGCAATTTATTCGGGAAGAAGCTGGGTGTGGTACGGCAATGTTGTAAGATACAATTGTATTTATAATGTCGGTTCGGAAAATCACAGACCCGACGGAATTTATCTTGATGATGCGGTTTCAGGTCATCAGATTTACGGCAATCTTCTTATCAATATTCCCAGCAACTCAATTCACGTCGGTGGTGGCAGAGATAATGTCATAACCAATAATATCATCGTGAATCCCGGCAACAATGCTTTGAGATTTGATGACAGAGCAAGAGAGGGTGCTCTTGAAAACGGATGGTTTACTCACGCTCACGTCGGCAGTGGTGATATGTGGGAAGCACTGTATAATTCACCCTGGCAGAGTGAAACCTGGCAAAATGCATTCCCCGAATACAAAAACTGTACAGACGATATTTCAAAATCAGATTCGCCCGATTATATTCCCAACCCTGCAAGCACCTTCAAAAATAATATTATCATTAATAAAAATATGGGCTACGGCGAAGTTTACAGCTCCGTCTGGACTTTCAGCGATATAAGCGATAATGCAATATATAGTGTAGGCAAATGCGATGAAATCTTTGTCGATCCCGATAACGGAGATTATAATATCAAAGACATTGATGAAATCAGAAAAGTCGCTCCCGATTTTAAAGAAATCCCTCTTGAAATGATAGGTAGGGTAAACTGACAAATTCCGATTTGACGGGCACAATCATTTTCAATCACACAAATATTTAAAATTAAACAAGGACATTACCCGGCAGTGAAAACTGCTCTGAGTAATGTCCTGTTTTTGTTCGCAAACCCGCTTGAAACAAGGCGAAAAAGCCTGTTTTTTCAAGAATAATGTCCAAATAATGTCCAAGGGGTAAAAATAACGGAAATGAAAAAGCTGAAACCGTTGTATATCAACGATTTCAGCCTTTCTGAAGATGGTCCGAGTGGCGAGACTTGAACTCACGGCCTCTTGACCCCCAGTCAAGCGCGCTACCAACTGCGCCACACCCGGATATTCGGTTTTGCAGGGTCTTGTTTGACCCAGCGAATGCTATTATAACACAGAATATCAAAAAGTCAAGCATAATTTTAAAAAAATTGCAAAAACTTTTTATTTCGAAAAGCAAGGCTTATGCGGTAACCCCGTATAAGCCTTTTCTGCTATTCCGTTTTGAAATTCTTAAAGACAACGTGAAGCTGTGCGCCTTCAACGGAGAGGTCTCGTAACGCCCCGCTCTGTTCATCCTGCGTGAGTACGAAAACTCCGCTGTCGGTGCTTCCCTGATACGAGATAATTCCGTTTGAAACGCTTTTTTTAAGTTCAACGTCAGCCAACGCATATGCGAGTGCCTGGGCGGCGGTATGCACAAAAGCCGCCTGCGGAAACCTGTCAGGCTCTACCGAAAAGCCTATGCCGTCATACGATGCAGTGCACACTCCGTTTTTGCAAGTGATTTCAAGAGGGGAAAGCACCTCGGGCGTCAGCATCCTGACAACGAAGCCGTCCTGCTCCGTTACGGTCAGGTCGGCGGTCATATAGAGGTCCCTGAAAGTGATTTCGGCGTTGGTTGAAAACGATTTCGGGATTGTCGGGCTGCTTTCGGGAGCCTTCTGTTGCTTTTCACATCCTGCCGCAAGCAGCATTACTGCTGCTGCAATAAGCGACAAGAATCTTTTCAAATTATCACCTGCTATTCAAATTTTGAAAAAAGCTCAGGCAATATTCCGAGCACGTCGGAGGGGAGCATACCTCTCATCGACGTTCTTTCGGCAACAACGTCAGCCGCAAGTCCGTGCAAATATACTGCGCAGACCGAAGCGTCAAAGGGCTTCATTCCCTGTGCAACGAGAGAAACGATCATACCTGCGAGCAGGTCGCCGCTTCCGCCTCTTGCAAGACCTGCGTTGCCCGTTGCGTTTATGTATATCTCGTCGTCACCTGTGCCGCAGACAACAGTGTTTGCACCTTTAAGTACAAGTGTAACGCCGTATTTCTGCGCAAATTCATATGCGATGGCAACCGGATTTGCGATTATTTCGGCAATGGATTTTCCGCAGATTCGGCTCATTTCACCGGGATGGGGAGTCAGAATTACGGGTGCCTGAGCTTCTTTCAATATATCTATATTAGTGCTCAGCGCATTTATTCCGTCTGCATCAATAATCATCGGAGTTTTTATTTCCTTGACCGCCGAATGAACGAGCCTTGTTGTATCCTTGTTGAATCCGAGTCCGCAGCCGATAAGCACTGCGGTTGAGTTTTTTGCGTTTTCGGCAATACCCGAAAATGCGGAGAAGGCAAAAGTACCGTCAAGATTTGAATCGAGAGGAAGAAGAAGCGGCTCTGTCAGCTTCGGTGCGATTGCTGGGTATGCGGCCTGGGGAAAAGCTGCCGTCACAAGACCTGCACCTGTCCTTAATGCACCGCCTGCCGCAAGGACGGCTGCTCCCGTCATTCGCATACTTCCGCAAACGCAGAGAGCTCTGCCGTAGGTTCCTTTGTTGGAAACGGATTTGCGTTTCGGGAGCTTCTTCCTGACGTCTTTTGAATCGAGAGTGAAGCACACGATGCTGTCGAGATTACGGAAATCGTCATCGGTTATTCCGATGTCGGCAACAACGGTTTTTCCGCAATATGAATTGCAGGGCTTCAGAATATGAATGGGCTTGTATGCCGAAATCGCAACGGTGATATCCGCTTTGAAAACCGCACCCTCGGCGCTTGCGCTGTCGCAGTTTGTTCCGCTGGGGACGTCAACGGCAACTGTCTTTGCTTCGGCTGAGTTGACAAGCTTTGCAAGGGCGGAAAGAGGCTGATTGAGAGCGCCCGAAAAGCCCGTTCCGAAAACCGCATCAACAATAATGTCTGCTTTTTCTATATACGGTTTAATGGCGGAAAGATTGTTGTCATAACGGAGAATATCAATTCCCGTGCTTTCGGCGAGAGAAAACATATCCTGCGATATTTTGTCCTTCGGCTCACCGCAGGCAAGCAGGAGAGTGACGTCGCAGCCGTATTCCCACATTTTACGGGCGATAACGAAGCCGTCGCCGCCGTTTTTGCCTTTGCCGCTGATTATGAGAATTTTTTTAGGATTGCTTCTGCTGATATTGAAATGCTTTTTTATTATAACTGCGCATACCGTACCTGCGTTTTCCATAAGCTGAGGGAAGCTGATGCCTCGCTCAACAGCGTTGCATTCCGCCTGAAACATCTGATTGCTTGTGACAATATACATTCTTTTCACCCCGAAAATCTTATATATTTCAATTTTAACATATACATCAGTTTTTTGAAAGATAAAATAAAAAATATTTCAAAAAATAATTGCGATTGAAAAAAAGAGGTGTTATAATCAAAATGGAATAATTTGAAAAGGCTGATGGGACTATGGAGAAATATATCAATGAATATATCAGACCCCGTTTACAGGGTGACGGCGGCGAAATCACTTTTCTTGGAGAAAAGGACGGTGAGGTTACCGTTTTGCTTCAGGGAGAGTGCTCCAAATGCCTGATTCTTGACCGATGCCTGAAATGGATTGAAGAACGTATTGAAAATGACCTGGGTAAGAGCGTGAAGGTTATCGGAATACGCAAAAAGCCCTATTTTCAGGACGTTTAAGGGGGGGAACTATGGCTCACATCAAGGTTGAACGTCGGAGTATGAGACCCGAGGAGTGGATAAAGCTCCGCTTCGGTTGGCTCAAAAGAGAAATATATTCCGAAAAATATGAGATAGAAACGTTTCGGATCCGTGAGGTACGTCAGACCTCGGAGATGAATTTTGAATTCTACGACGAAGCTCCGAGACCGCTTAAAAGGGGAGATATGTATTTCACTCCCGACGGCACGGCTTTTATTGAGGCGGATTACGAATTGCCTGCTCATCTTGAGGGCAGAAAATTCTGCTTTTTGCTTAAAACCGCAGCCGAAATGATAGTCAAGGTCAACGGAAAATACGTCGGCGGCATCGACCCCAACAGAGAAAGAATGAATCTTTCCGAATACGTTGAGGGGAGACAGCTTCATTTTGAAATTATGGGCTATAACCGCTCAAAACCCGATGATGAACGCAATCCCGAGAGCCTTTCGGTCAGGGGATGCCGACAGATATTTGAGGGCGGTTATATAGCCGTTGTCAACGAAGCGGTGACGTCGCTTGTTTACGATATCGAGCTGCTTCTTGATGCGGCGCTCAGCGGAGCGTTCAATGAGGATTATTCGCAGTTTGTCATCGGTGAGCTTGATAAGGCTCTGAATCTCATTGATTTCGATGATATCAGAACTGAAGACGTCAGAGCGGCTTCGGAATATATTGATAAAAACGTTTTCTCAAACAAGGATTATTCGGGTAACGGAAGGGTTGCACTTGTGGCTCATTCCCACCTTGATATAGCATATTATTGGCGAAGAATACACGCAGTGCAGAAGAATCTGCGTACGGTACTCATTCAGCTTCGTCTTATGGATAAATACCCCGATTTCAGGTATGCGCATACTCAGGCATACACCTACGAAACGGTTGAAAAATATTATCCCGAGATTTTTGCGGAGCTTAAAGAAAGAATTTCCGAGGGCAGATTTGAGCCCGTCGGTGCGATGTACGTTGAGCCCGATTGCAACGTACCATCCTGCGAAAGCCTCATAAGACAGTGCCTTTACGGACAGACTTATTTCAGAGAAAAATTCGGCATAACGGTTGATAACTGCTGGCTTCCTGACGTTTTCGGCAACAGCTGGATCCTTCCGCAGATTCTCAAAAAAAGCGGTGTTGACTATTTTGTTTCAAACAAGATGTCAACCTGGAACGATACGAACAGATTCCCCCACAACAATTTCATTTGGAGGGGCATCGACGGCTCCGAGGTTTATGCCTGCGTACCGCCGACCCACTTCATTTCGTGGAATATGCCGAGCCAGGTTTCAGATAACTGGGAGGCGTATCAGGATAAGAATACGGGCAGTGCAACTCTGCAGATGTTCGGCTACGGCGACGGCGGAAGCGGAGCAACCGAAGAAATGGTTGAGCTGATGCACCGATTTGAAAAGCTGTCGGTTATGCCCGAAACCGAGCATATGACGGGCAAGGAATTCCTGCATAGGAATTTTGTCGGCAACGGTAAGCTTTCGGTCTGGGACGGTGAACTTTATCTCGAAATGCACAGAGGCACGTTCACGACCAAATCAAACCTTAAAAGCAGAAACCGCAGGCTCGAATTTATGCTTCGTGAAGCGGAGCTGCTTTCGGTTCTCCGTATGAAGCAGGGGATTGAATATCCTGCCGAAAAGCTCAGAGAAATCTATAAAAAGCTGATGATAAATCAGTTCCACGATATTCTGCCCGGCAGCCACATAACTCCCGTTTACCGTGATGCCGTTGCCGATTATGAGCAGATGGAAAAGGAGCTTTCCGAGATTATAGGAAACGGCGAAAGATTCTTCAATTCGCTCAATTTCACGAGAAAATCCGTCACATTCATTCCCGATGAAAACGGTTGTGACGAGCGTTGCGGAGTAAAGGGATATTTTGCAATTCCCGACATTCCCGCTCTTTCGTGCGGCGAAATTCACAAAGAAAAAGCCGACGGTTGGTTTACCTGCGACGGTCTGAAAGCCGAAACTCCTTTCTACAGTATAGTTTTTGCTCCCGACGGCAGCATAGTTTCGCTTCGTGATAAGGAGCTTTGCCGTGAATGGGTAAAGGGTGATTTCAACAAGCTGAAGATATATCACGATACACCCGGCAACTACGATGCGTGGGATATTCTTCCCAACTATAAAGACAAGCAGGAGAAGATAACCGTTGAAAGTCCTCTCAGCTTCGTTTCGTGCGATGATGAATGCGCCCGATTCTCCGTTACTCTTGCAACGGAAAAGAGCAGATGGCAGATGATTATCCGTCTTTTCAGACGCTCAAGAGGAATTGAAATAGAAAATATTGTCGACTGGAATGAGAAGCACAGGCTTGCAAAGGCTGAATTCGGCTGCAACGTTTTGTCGAGAGAGCTTGTGTGCGATACCTCGGCAGGCTTTATCCGCAGAGAAACTCACCGAAACACCTCGTGGCAGCAGGCACGTTTTGAAGTCTGTCACCATAAATGGTGCGATATGAGTGAGCACGGCGGCGGTATTGCTCTTATCAATCAGGGCAAATACGGTGTTTCCGCAGAGAATAACGTTATGGCGCTTTCACTTCTGCGTGCAACAATCCGACCCGACCCGACCTCGGATATCGGCAGACATAATTTCTGCTATATGATTTATCCGCATTCGGGAGATGCCGTTGATGCAGGAATAAACAATACGGCGTTTGAATATAATATTCCGCTTGTGAAGGCCGACGTTGACGGCGGTTTCGTATTCACGGATAAGCTCTGGCTGCAGGCGGTCAAGCTCTCCGAAAACGGAAAAACCGTTGTTGTCAGGCTGTGCGAGCAAAACGGCGAAAGGGGAGTTGTCAATCTTCCCCGAAAGGCAAAAATCCTTAATATGCTTGAGGATGAAATCGGTGCGGCAACCGAAATTGAATATGCACCGTTTGAAATAATTACACTCGGATTTGAATTATAAGGAGGATATAAATTATGAAAGGCTATGAATACTGGCTCACCTTTGATGAAGCAACAAAGGCGGAGCTTGAAGCAATTACGGACCCCAAGGAGCTTGAGGACAGATTTTATAAGGAGCTCGAATTCGGTACTGGCGGTCTGCGCGGAATTATGGGTGCAGGCCCCAACAGAATGAACAAATACACCGTTGCAAAGGCAACAAAGGGTCTTGCAGACTATCTCAATGCTGAATTTGACGGCGAAAAATCCGTTGCAATCGCATATGATTCACGCAATAATTCCGCAGCTTTTGCCGCTGATGCCGCTTCCGTGCTCAATGCGGCGGGAATCAAGGTTTATCTCTTCAATACGCTTATGCCCACTCCCGTTCTTTCCTTTGCGGTAAGATATCATAAGTGTACTGCAGGTGTTGTTGTAACCGCAAGTCACAATCCCAAGGAGTATAACGGTTACAAGGTTTACGATTCAAAGGGCTGTCAGCTTGTTCCCAAGTATGCGGATAAGGTTATCGCATTCGTTAATGCCGTAACGGACCTCAAGGCAATTCCCTTTATGGATGCCGATGAAGCAAAAGCAAAGGGACTTCTTATCAAAATCGGCGACGAAACTCTCGATGCATTCCTTGCAGAGGTTAAGACACAGAGCGTTTATGCCGAAAAGAGCGAGCTTAAGATTGTTTATACCGCACTTCACGGTACGGGCAATATCCCCGTCAGAAAAATTCTTGAGGGTAAGAATGTTTCAATCGTAAAATCGCAGGAGCTTCCCGACGGAAACTTCTCAACCGTACGCTCACCCAACCCCGAAGAAAAGGATGCTCTCAACTTTGCTCTCAAGCAGGCTGAGGAAGAAGGTGCTGATATCGTTATCGGTACCGACCCCGACTGCGACAGAGTAGGTGTCGGCGTTTGCCATAACGGTGAATACGTGCTTCTTACGGGCAACCAGACGGGTGCTCTGCTTGTTGATTTCGTTCTCAAATTCAGAAAGGCTTCAATGCCTGCAAATGCAGCGGTTGTCAAAACAATCGTAACAAGCGGTCTCGGTGCGGCGATTGCAGAAAGCCACGGCGCAGAAACCGTGCAGACTCTCACGGGCTTCAAATATATTGGTGAAAAAATCTGCGATTGGGAAGACAGCGGCGAAAAGACCTTCCTTTTTGGTTATGAGGAAAGCTACGGCTATCTCGCAGGTACTCACGCAAGAGATAAGGATGCTGTTTCGGCATCAATGCTTATTGCGGAAATGGCTTCATACTATAAGAATCAGGGCAAGACACTTGTAGACGCTCTTAACGATATCTATGCTGAATACGGCTATTATTTCGATTGCCTTGAAACAATCGTGCTCAAGGGCAAAGAGGGCGCCGAAAAGATTCAGGCATCAATGGAGCTTCTCAGAGTCAACGGCGAGAAGGCGTTCGACGACCTCTCAGCACTCAAGGATTACTCACTCGGAATCGACGGTCTGCCCAAGGAAAACGTGCTTCGCTTCGATTTTGCGGACGGTTCATGGGCGGCGGCAAGACCCTCGGGCACAGAGCCCAAGCTCAAGCTCTATTTCTCCGTCAAGGGTGAAAACTCCGACGTTGCCAAGGCAAGGCAGGCAAAGATTTCTTCAACCCTTATGAGCGTTATGGGTTTATAATCTGATAAAAAAACAAAAGGAGCATCGGCGAAAAACCGATGCTCTTTCTTTATTTAACTATCATATTTTTAATCAGATGCGGCTTTTTGGTTGTTATGTTATCGGGCAGATATCCGATAACCCTTGCCGCATCTTTTGAACTGTTGACCGTCCAGAGTGAAACGAAAAGTCCATTTTTGTGCATAACCTCTGTTACGCTTGCGTTTGCATTGCTGAAATTGCTGTTGAGCCCGATTGCACCGAGGCTGATGATTTCCTCTGCCAGCTTCTGCAGAAGGATTGTGCTTGCGGCCTCCTCGGCGGATACATTGTGATTCAGATAATAGGGGATATCGGAGTTTTCTTTTACCGTTTCAACCCAATCCCTGAAAACTCCCGTGTAGAAAACTCTTTCAGAAAGACCGCGTTTTTTAACAAGAGCATCAACCTGCGGAAGATTTGCGGTGGATTTGATATCAAGGTTGATTCTGCAGTTTTTGTTTTTGGCAACGGCGGCGAGTGCATTGTCAAGCAAAACGCCCTCGTTTTCCTTCGGCTTGTCGGCGTGGATTATAACGGCTGTTCCGTCGGGCCTGAATGAAACGTCAAATTCAACCACCTTTGCGCCGTCGGCAAGTGCTGCTTCGATTGACTCAACCGTGTTCGGCTTTGTGTTCAGTGCACCTGCGTGATAGGTGAGGGTGAAGCCCTCGGGTAATTTCCGCGAATCCGAAAGAGACTTGTGATAATATTTGCCGTTTATGAATTTGTCAAGAAAAGCTTCTGCATTGATAAAAGACATAATTACACCGCCTTGTTATGATTTTTTGTGATTTCTTTCCGCTATGAGACCTGCAGAGCATATAACCGCCGCCGCAATACAAACAGCCAGCATAATAATAAACACTGCATTCCAGCCTCTGGACTGCGAAACTGCGCCGAGGGTGTAAGTGGTTGTTGTGCTGCCGATATAACAGAAGGTGTTGAGCAATCCTGCGGCAAAGCCTGCATTGAGACTTTTGCGATAGTCAAGCGCAAACATACTGGTGATAACGTTGTTTATCATTGCCATTCCGCACGCAACGCCGATGAAGCAAATCATAATTGCAGGCAGACTTCTGATTTTCAGCGAAAGAAGCACGCCTGCGCAGAGAATTGCCGAAACCGCATAGAAAATCATATTCATCGTTGCGTGTGAGCTTATTTTTTCGTGAGTCTTTTTTGCTATCGTTGCACCGAGAGTTGAAACCATGGGCAGGAATAACGTCAGCAGAATTGAGAAGGATTGCGAAAGCCCGAATTCTTCATAAAGTACCGAAGGCACCCACGTTGTGATTCCGTCTTTGATGAATCCGTTTGCAATGCCTGCAATTGCGGCGAAGATGAGTGCAAAGGTGACGGCTTTGCTCATTTTGACCTTATCGGTTTTTGCTGTTTCAATTTCAGGAGATTTCTTTTCAGAGGGGCCGAAGAGGAAAAGCCACACGAATGCGGCAATCAGCAGGATTACGCTTGCAGAATAGAATACCGCCTGCCAGATGCCGAATCGGACAAAAAATGCGGAAATGCCGTAAGAAATAAGAGTGCCGATTGCAACGGTTGTGCTCATCGCAAGAATTGCGGAGGGGAGCTTCTTATCGGAAACGAAGTCCGAAAGGGTTTTGATAAGAGTGCTCCACAAAACGGACTGTGCCATACCGTTGACGAGCCATATGTATTTCATAACCGAAATATCGGCGCAAAGCGGCATCAGCAGGTTGAGCACCGCCGAAACCGTCAGCGAGCCGAAAATCATATATTTTGAATTGTATCTTTTGGAAAGAATACCGTTTACAAGCTGACCTGCACCGTAAGCAAAGAAGAAAAACGAGCTTACAAGACCTGCATCAGGTTTGGTTGCACCGAGAGCTTCGATAATTGCAACGTTGGATGCGCTGAAATTGAGCCTGCCGACGTAAGCGGCGGTATATGCGAGCCAGCATATAAAAATTATTCTTGATTCTCTGTTGTTTTTCAGTTTCAAAAAAGCACCTTCTTCCAAACGGAGATTTTAGCACTTTTTTGTCATAAGGTCAATATAAAAAACCGCACGGATTAATAATTCCGTACGGTTTTGTCTTAAATAACTTTTGCGCCGTGTGCAACGGGACGGGTTACGAAAACGTCGGCATAGTTTTCTTTCAGCTCGTTTGCGCAGGCTTCGGCATCTTCCTTGCTGTTGAAAATTCCGAAAACAGTGGGTCCGCTTCCGCTCATCTGATAGAGCACAGAGCCGTGATTGCGCATAACCTCTTTGATGCTGACTCTCTCGACAACCTCGATAACCTGCTCAAAAACGTTGCCTGCATATTTGCAGATGCCTTCAAAATCTCCGTTTGAGCAGGCATCGAGCATTCTGATGCTGTCGGGATGATAGATGTATGAATTATCTGCCGCCGCAAATGCCGCCGCAGTCGAAACGCCTTTTTCGGGCTTTGCGAGCACGATAAAGCAATCCTTGAGAGGCTTCACCTCCGAAAGCACCTCGCCTCTGTTTTGCGCAATGCAGGTGCCGCCCTTTATGCAGAAGGGGACGTCGCTTCCCACGGTAAGACCTATATCGCACATTTTCTGTACGGAAAGGTTTGTGCCGTAGAGTCTGTCAAGACCGACGATTACCGCCGCGGCATCGGCACTGCCGCCTGCAAGACCCGCTTCAAAGGGGATTTTCTTTTCTATTGTGATAACCGCATTCGGCTCAATATTTGTTGCTTCAAAAAACGCCGCCGCAGCTTTGTAGGCGATGTTTCTGCCGTCCTGAGGCAGACGGGCATCGGAGCAGGTGAGTGCAATTCCGCCGTCACCCTTGTCAACCGTTATTTCATCGCAAAGGTCAACCGATTGCATAACCATAAAAAGGCTGTGGAATCCGTTTTCAAGCCGTCCGAGAATGTCAAGGAATAAATTGATTTTTGCGGGTGCGGTAACTTTAATCATTGTTTCTGCTCCTTCCTATTCAATGGGGATGAGTGTCGGCATTCTGTCCTGATATAATGCAATTGAGTCGAAGCCGCAGCGCAGAGCAAGCTCATAGCCCTGCTCGATTCCTGCGCCGAGATGCTCGGCATAATGAGCATCCGAGCCGATTGTCAGCAGTGTGCCGCCAAGCTCCTTGTATCGGCGGAGAATGCTTTCGTCGGGAGAAGTTATGCCGATAGGCTGACGCAATCCTGCGGTGTTGAGTTCAAGAGATTTGCCGTTTCTGATAAGCGTGAGAAGAATTTCATCGATTATTTCGGAATATCGGCTCATATCAACGGGTTTTCCGTATTTACCGACGATGTAACGCAGGGGATAGGTGAGATGAGCAAGGGTATCGAAGCCGCCCCATTGAGCAAGCTTTAATTCCCAATCAAAATAGCTGTCAAGCAATGCATAATAATCAATGCTTTCGTCGCTGAAATCCATATAATAAAAATCCTGAATTTCGGGCAGATTGTGAATCGACCCGATGACGATATCGTATTTCATCGTTGATGTGAGCTTGTCCGAAAGCTCCTTGTTGTAAACCGCCTGACCCAATTCCGCACCGACGCACACGAGCAGCCTGCCCTTGAATGCGGAGCGTGCTTTGCATACCTCGAAAAACGATTGGATTGCGGTTTTGTCAAAGCTGTCCCTGAAAAACGCATCCATTTCAAGATGGTCTGTGAATGCGACGGCACGCAGACCCTTCATATATGCCGTTTCGCAAAGATACATTGTGGAATGGTTTCCGTCGAAGGAATTGTCGGTATGCGTATGCAGATCGACAAGATTCTTGAATGCCACGCAGAGCACCTCTTTTCTATCTTCTGTATTTATAATATCACATATTCTTTCAATAAAAAAGCATAAAATAAAAAAATGTTGTATGAATCGGAAAAATATGTTAGTATATATCGGTAATAAATCACTCAACGGGGTGAAAATATGAAAATAATCGTTACGGGCGCAAAGGGTCAGCTCGGATATGACGTAATTAAAAGACTTGAAGCCGAAGGCATCGAGGCTGTCGGAGCCGATTTGCCCGAGCTTGATATAACCGATGCCGCTGCGGTTGAAGCATTTATCTCGGATGAGATGCCTGACGGTGTTATTCACTGCGCGGCGTATACGGCGGTTGACAATGCGGAAAGCGAAAAAGAGCTTTGCTCCGCAGTCAACGAAACGGGCACACGCAATATTGCTCTTTCCTGCGAAAAGTACGGCTGCAAGCTGATTTATATCAGCACGGACTACGTTTTCAGCGGAGAGGGTGCGGAAGAATTTGAAACGGATTCTCCGAAAGCACCCTGCAATCATTACGGCGCTTCAAAGCTTGCAGGTGAAGAAGCGGCTCTTGAATGCTCAAAATGCTTCGTTGTGAGAATTTCGTGGGTTTTCGGAATCAACGGCAAAAACTTTGTCAAAACAATGCTCCGTCTTTCGGAAACAAGAGACGAGCTGACGGTTGTCTGCGACCAGGTAGGCTCTCCCACTTACACCCACGACCTTGCATTTCTGCTTTGCGATATGATAAAAACCGATAAATACGGCGTTTATCACGCAACAAACGAAGGGCTCTGCACCTGGGCGGAGTTTGCATCTGAGATTATGCGTCTTGCAGGGAGAAAAACAAAAATCATTCCCGTTGCAAGCTCGGAATACAAAACCGTTGCCGTCAGACCGCTTAATTCAAGACTTTCAAAGAAATCGCTTGATGAAAACGGTTTTTCAAGGCTTCCTTCCTGGCAGGATGCCGTTGAGAGATATATTGAAATTCTGTTAAGCGAATGTTAAACATTTTTCCGTTTTTTGATTCGCTCTTGTAATCGGAGCAATCATATATTATAATGATTAAAATTTGCTGAATAAAAATTGTTGAAAGGAGATTTTATGGGCGAAGATAAGAGAAAACCTGAAAGCGCAAAAACGCCGAAGCCTCACGACGATATAACCGACGGTTTTATCGATTTGTCAGAGGTTTATACAGGTGCGCCCGTAAAGTCAGGAAAAAAGCCTCTCAGCAGGGAGGAGCAGCTCCGGCTCAGGGACGAAAAACGCCGTGAAGAAGAGATGGTTGCCATCCGTGAGGATATCGAGCGCAGATATTCGATTCAGCTTGAGCAGGCGCAGAGCAATGCGGAGGAAACTCAACCGACGGAGGACCAGCCGCCTAAAAAGCCGATTATCGAGTTTGAAGTTGATGCCTCGGTGGTTGACGAGGAGCTCGGAAGAATGGACGAGCTTATTTCCGGCGAGATTGTTGAGCCTTTATCGGATTCGGAGCCTGTCCCGTTAACCGAAAGCAAAACGGAATCCGAATCACAGGAAGAAACAGACGAAGAAAAAACCGAAAAGAAAAGCGGCGGCAAACAAAATAAAAAATCAGACAGGGGCTTTAATCTTTCGGAGTGCAGCTCTGTTTATGCGTTTATTTATATTCTCGGCGATTCGGCATCAAAGCTTGTTGCGGGAATCTTCAGCCTGATTTTCAAAATAATCAGCGCTCCCTTCAAATGGCTGGCAAAGCTTATCAGATTGCTGAGCCGTAAATCAGGGAAAAAAGCAAAGGAATATATACGTTCAACCTTAAAGGAAGCGGTATATTTTCGCCGTGAAATCAAGTCGGCATCGAAATCAATCCGCAAAGCCTTCCGCAAGCCGAAGAGCCTGCCTGCGGTGATTTCGCATTATTTCAAAAAAGCTCTTTCAAGGCATAAAAAGCTCCTCAAAACAGCCGCAAACGTTGCGATGCCCGTTTTATCTGTATTTATATTGATAATTACAGTCAGCTTCTGGAGCGGTCTTACCTTTGCGCTTGAGGTCTTTTATAATAACGAAAGCCTCGGATATATCGTTGACGAATCCGTTTATATCGAAGCGAAGGATATCGTTAAGGACAGACTTTCGGGCGGCGGATTCTCGGAGGACGTTGAGGCTACGGTTGCTAACTCTGCTAACCTCAGTGCCGATTATAAAATTGCCGTTGTTTCGGTTGAAGAGCTTAACGATGCTCAGGTTATCTCCGATAAGATGATTGAAAATTCCGTTGACAGCCTTACGAATGCCTGCGGAGTTTATATTGACGGCAAATTTGTCTGCGCAGTCAAGAATGAAGCAGATGCCAAAACCGTTTTCTATAATATCCTTGAGCCGTATGAAACACAGGCGGAGGCTGAAGGCTACGTTGTAGGCTTTGCGCAGAGCATCGATTATGTGCAGGGGCTTTACAGAAACGATGAGAGTGTTATCTGGGATGCCTCCAAGCTTGCCGAAAAGCTCGAAGAGCCCAGAGAAGAAGCGGTAATTCATATCGCGGAGGAAGGGGATACCCTTTCTTCAATCGCAGAGGAATATGAGCTTGATGAGGATACGCTCAGGCAATATAACCCCGAATTCGATTTTAACAATATAACCGAGGGGGACGGCATAACCGTCAAGCCCTCAAGCGGTGTTGTAAACATCAAAAAGACGGTCACAACCTCTGAAATCAGAGAAGTCAAATACGATACCGTCAAGAAAAAGGATTCCTCAAAGTACAGCAGCTACAAAGTTGTTGAGCAAAAGGGTGTCAACGGCAGCGAAAGAGTTATCAAAACAAAGATTTATATTGACGGTGAGCATATTGATACAAAATATGATTATGAAACAATCGTTGAACCCGTTGATGAAATAGTAACCGTCGGCACAAAGACCTATTACGACGGCGTTTACGTCGGCACACCCTCTGATTCGGGCTTCCTCTGGCCTGCACCGAGCTGCCACTACGTAAGCTCTCCTTACGGATGGAGAAGCAGCGGCTGGCATAACGGAATTGACCTCGTCAGAGCAGGAGGCGGCGCAAACGGAACACCCGTTATCGCATCAAGAAGCGGTACCGTAGAGGTCGTTCAGCGAAGCAATTCGGGCTACGGCAATATGGTGCTTATCAACCACCACGACGGCTATAAAACCCGTTACGCCCATATGATAAGCGGCTCGATAACCGTTAAGGTCGGCGATTACGTTGAGGCGGGCAGAACGCTCGGCAGAGTCGGCTCAACGGGTAACTCAACGGGACCTCATCTTCATTTCGAGGTTATCTACCGAGGCGAGGAGCAGAATCCCAAGTATTATATCTATAATTAATTTCAAAACCCTGTCCATAACGGGCAGGGTTATTTGTTTGCATTTTGTTGATTTTTCACAATAAAAAAATGTTGACAAACGGGTTTGACGGTGTTATTCTATTACCATAGTTATTTCGAAAAGATAACTCAAAAGACAAAAGCTATGACGAAGAAGGCTGAGTTGCAGAGTTTTCAGAGAGGCGGCGTTTGGTGCGAGCCGTCAGCAAAGCAGTTCAAAAGCTATCCCTTCCGAGCCGAGGCTCCGAAACCCTTCGGGCGAGTAGACAGCTTCCGTAAATGCAGCGTTAAGGCATAGGGCTTGTTGGAGCCTGATGAGCGGCGCATTAAGCGCAATTTGAGTGGTACCGCGGGTAAGATTATACTCGTCTCAAAGCAGAGAAAATTCTGTTTTGGGGCGTTTTTTTATTGTCCCAAGGCAGCAAATCAGAATCATCGTGAAAGGAGAATGAATGATGATAACTTTCGGTCAAGGTTCAGTTGAAAACAAAATCATGGAGGTTGCTCAGCGAATTATCGCGCTCAGACTCGATATGGGTCTTTCACAGCGTGAAATGGCAGAGAAAATCGGACTCAGCGAAGAAGAATATTGCTTCTATGAGTCGGGAAGCCGTGATTTCAGTTTCACCTTTATCTACAATCTTGCACAGGTTTGCGGCGTTGAAATCACAGATATTATGGAAGGCAGCAGCCCCAGCCTTACGGAATACACCGTAACAAGAAAAGGCGAGGGTATGCCCATAACAAGAAGAGAGGGCTTCGTTTATAACCGCCTTGCTCCCTTCTTCAAGAATAAAATTGCAGAGCCCTTCAGGGTTATTATCCCTTATTCGGAGGCGGCTCTTAATCCTCCCTACCATTGCGTAAGTCACGAGGGTCAGGAAATCAACATCGTCATCAGAGGTACACTCAAGATGATAATCGGTGACAGAACGGAAACTCTCAACGAGGGCGACTGCATCTATTTCGATTCATCCGTTCCTCATAACGAGATTGCTGTCGGCGGCGAAGAATGCGAATTCTATGCAATCGTTATTTCTCCCGACGGCTCAACAGAGATGACGGATTACGTTGAAGAAATCAAGACCGCAAGCACAACAAACGTTGACCTCGCAAATCTTTCCAATCCCGTATATTCAAAATTCATCGAAACAACCCTTGATGAGGACGGCGTTCTCAACGGCATCAGCTTCAAGGATGACGATAAGTTCAACTTCGCATTTGACGTTGTTGACGAGCTTGCAAAGAAGTCACCCGACAAGACCGCAATGCTTCATATCGACAGAGACGGCGTTGAGAGACGCTTCACCTTCAGCGATATGAGCCGCCATTCTTCAATGGTTGCCAACTATTTCAAGTCACTCGGCATCAAGAAGGGCGATAAGGTTATGCTTGTTCTCAAGCGTCACTATCAGTTCTGGTTCTCGATTCTTGCTCTTCATAAGATCGGCGCAATCGTTGTTCCTGCAACGAATCAGCTTGTTGAGCACGATTTTGAATACCGCTTCAATGCAGGCAAAATCAGCGCAATCGTCTGCACAGCCGACGGTGACGTTGCCCATCAGGTTGAGCTTGCCGCAGAGAAATGTCCCGGTCTCAAGACCAAAATCATTGCTCACGGCGAACGTGAGGGCTGGCTGAGCTTCGATAAGGAATACTGTAACTTCAGCGACGTATTTGAGAGACCCTCACCCGAAGAAGGCGCATTCGGCTATGACCCGATGCTTATGTTCTTCACCTCGGGCACAACGGGATATCCCAAAATTGCACTTCATACTCACAGATATCCTCTCGGTCATTTCATCACCGCAAAATACTGGCATAACGTTGACCCCAACGGTCTGCATTTCACCATCTCCGATACGGGCTGGGGCAAGGCACTCTGGGGCAAGCTCTACGGTCAGTGGCTTTGCGAAGCAGGTGTATTCACCTATGACTTTGACCGCTTTGTTGCCGACGATATTCTCAAGATGATCGGCAAATACAAAATCACAACCTTCTGTGCACCTCCCACGATGTACCGCTTCTTCATCAAGGAGGACCTTGCAAAATACGATCTGAGCTCCATCAAATATGCCACAACGGCAGGTGAGGCTCTCAATCCCGAGGTATTCCATCAGTTCCTCAAGGCAACGGGTCTCAGACTTATGGAAGGCTTCGGACAGACAGAAACAACCCTTGCTCTTGCAAACTTTGTCGGCACGTCAATCAAGGTCGGCTCAATGGGCAAGCCCAGTCCGCTGTTTGACGTTGACCTCATCACCTCCGAAGGCAAGACCGCAAAGGTCGGCGAGGTCGGTGAAATCGTTGTCAAAACAGATGCAGGCTCACCCTGCGGTCTGTTTATGGAATACTATCTCGACGAAGAAAAGACCAAGGAAGTCTGGTACGATAACGTTTATCATACAGGCGACACTGCTTGGAGAGATGAGGACGGCTTCTTCTGGTACGTAGGCCGAGTTGACGACGTTATCAAGTCGTCGGGCTACCGCATCGGACCCTTCGAGATTGAAAGCGTTATCATGGAGCTTCCCTACGTTCTTGAATGCGCCGTTTCAGCCGCACCCGACGAAATCAGAGGTCAGGTTGTTAAGGCTGATATCGTTCTCACCAAGGGAACGGAAAAAACAGAGGCTCTCAAGAAGGAAATTCAAATGTACGTCAAGGAGCACACCGCACCTTATAAGTACCCCAGAATCGTTGAATTCAGGGACGAACTTCCCAAGACAATCAGCGGTAAAATCCGCAGAGTTGAGCTTCGCGAAGCAAACAAGAATAAATAATAATAAAAGCGGAGGCACTTTTCGAAAGTGTCTCCGCTTATTCGTTTTATAAGAATTATTTCAGTTTAAGCTTGAATGTTCTGCCGTCAAAGTCAATCAGTCCGTCGTTTTTCATTCGGGCAAGCTCCTTGGACATTGCGCTGCGTTCAACGGAAAGATAATCCGCAAGCTCCTGACGGTTGAAGGGGATTGTGAAAATGATTGTTTTCTGCAGATTTGCCTGCTCGGAAAGGTAGGAAATCAGCTTTTCACGGGTTGTTCTTCTTGAGAGGTGAGTGATTTTGTTATTCAGCTCACAGTGCTTTGCCGCCATCGAGCAGAGGAGATTATCCGTCAGCATACGGTGATTCATACAGTCCTTGACGCAGGGGGCGGCAAGGCGGCGCATATCGAAAACCAGAATATCGGAATTTTCTTTTGCAACAATGTTGAACGGCATTGTCACGTTTTTTGCAAAGGCATAGCTTTCGCCGAAGCATCTGCCGGGTGTGAATTCCGTAACGATTGATTTATTGCCGAGAAAGTCGTTGCTTTCAAGATATATTCTGCCCGTCAGCACAACGCCTGCGGAATTTGCAAATTCGCCTGCACGGCAGACGGTATCGCCTTTTCTGAAAGATTTGACCTCGGCATTCAGGCAGGTGAGCACGTCGGTAAGCTCGTTATCATCGATTCCCGAGAAAAGCTCACACATTTTGATAACTCCGATATATCTGCGCATATTGTCACATCCTTGTTGCAATTAACACATTTATTATACATATTCCACAGCTTTTTGTCAACAAAAAGTGAGTCAAGAACTGATTTTTGACGAAAAAACGAGCAAAATTAATTCAGAGGTGATTGTTTTGAATTCATTATGGAGAGCTACGGCGGAAAGAGTAAGATTTCCCGAACTTCAGGGAGATCTGAAAACGGATGTTGTGATTGTCGGCGGAGGTCTTGCAGGAATACTTTGCCTTAAAGAACTGACGGACAGGGGTGTTGATTGCATTTTGCTTGAAGCAAAGACCATCGGCTCGGGGATAACTGAAAACACTACGGCAAAAATAACGTTTCAGCACGGCATAATTTACGATAAACTTATTAAAACCGTCGGCAGGGAAAAGGCGTTTCAGTATCTCGCCGCAAACAGAAAAGCACTTGAAAAACTCAGGAAAATGTCAGAGACTTTTCCTTGTGACTTTGAAGAAAAGGATGCATATGTTTATTCGGGAACGGATATCGGAAGAATAGAAAAAGAAATAAAGGCATATGAATCTCTGGGTGTTCAGGCACGGTTTGTGCCCGATATTCCGTTACCGGTGGAGTGCATCGGGGCTGTAAAGGTCAGCGGTCAGGCGCAGTTTCATCCTCTTGAGTTTATGTTTTCCGTTGCAAAGGACTTGAAAATTTATGAGAATTCCAAGGTAATGGAATTCCTGCCGAAAAGAGTTCGTTGTTCAAACGGAAGCGTAACGGCGAAAAAAATAATTGTTGCCACACATTTCCCGATAATTAATAAACACGGTGCGTATCCTTTGAAATTATATCAGCATCGTTCATATGTTATTGCCGCAAAAAACACGCCTGACGTGAACGGAATGTATCTTGAAGACGGAGGGAACGGATTATCATTCAGAAACTACAAAAACTATCTGCTTATAGGCTCAGGCGGCCACAGAACGGGAAAGAATGGCGGCGGATATAAGGTTTCGGAAGAGTTTTGCAGAGATAAATTTCCAAACGCCGAAACAGATTATCGGTTTGCCACACAGGATTGCATAAGCCTTGACGGTATTCCTTATATCGGAGAATATGCCGACAGCACCGAAGATATCTATGTCGCAACGGGCTTTAATAAATGGGGAATGACTTCTTCAATGGTGGCCGCAGAAATTATAAGCGATATGATAACGGGCGTGAAAAACCCTTATGCCGATGTGTTTTCGCCTACCCGTTTAGCCATTCACCCGAAGCTGATTTCAAATATACTCCATTCATTTATCGGGATTGTTACCCCCACGGTTCCCAGATGTCCCCATCTCGGTTGTGCACTGAAATATAATAAAGAGGAGCATTCATGGGATTGCCCCTGCCACGGTTCAAGATTTACCGAGAACGGTGAGCTTGCAGATAACCCCGCAACAGACGATTTGAAAAAGAATTGATTCAATGCAAAAAGCCGACTCTGTGTGCTTTCGGACACAAAGTCGGCTTTTAATATTTTTAAATCAGTTTACGGCTTCGTATGCAGGGAGATATGCCGCGAAAACGTTGTTGTAGCCGCCGAATTTCTTGACGGTGAAGGCTTCGTTGGTTGCGGAATCGGTCAGACGCATTTCAGCCTTGTGTGTAAGATTATCGTCGTTAACCTTGCCTGCGAGAATATCGAAAGCAAGATGGACTGCAGCTTCGATGAATACCGATTCAAGAGCAAAATTATATACAATTGCTCTGGGCAGCGTGCCTGTCGCATTGCGGAGATTATCATTGTATGAATCGTAATCCTCAACTTTTGCAGGTAACGTAACGTCGGCGACGGCTTCGCCGATTCCGTTGAATGCGGTGGGGAATGCAGGACCTGCATAAATGAAATTGTTATCCTTTGCGATACCGATAAGCTCTTTGGTGATGTGATAATCGGTTGAGAAAAGAGCAACGTTTGAGCCTGCAATCTTTCCGTCAGACTTATATCTGGCGATTGATTCGCGGATATTCTTGATAACGGCTTTTGTACCGCCTGCGGAAATCGGGTCAGGAGCATTGTGGAAAACAAATTTGATTCCCTGCTTCGTGCATTCCGAGCTGACAGCACTCTTGAGTGTTGCCGCAAGAAGTGAGTCTCTGTCGGTTGAGGAGCTGCCGCTGATATGGCGGTTGAATGACGTCATAAGGAAATACTCCGCACCCTTTGCCTTTGCGTTAGCAACGATATCCGCCGCCGCTTTTGAAAGGTCGGTGCAGAAAACGAAGTTTGCAATGCCTGCAAGGTTGCCTGTAGATGCTTCAGGCTCAATGCAACCGAAAACAAGCTGCGGATTAATCTGCTGTGACATAAGAATTGCTTCGTTTGTCAGGCGTGCCGCCTTTGTGAAGATGATTGCGCCGATTGTTTTGTCGGCTGCAATCTCTTTCGTAAGGGTAACGAGATCTTTTTTGTTATCGGCAAGGTTGCTGTAGTTATCGTATTCTTTAACGACGATCTTGTCCGCATATGCCGAGGCGATTTCCTGCGATGCAAGCTTCAGCTCGTTGAACTGTGTGCCTGCAGGAACAAGAAGTGCAATTTTTTTCTCGCCGACGGGGATTTCCTCCGAAGTTACGGGTGCGGACGTAGTGTTATCATCGGGATTTTCTTTTCCGCATCCTGCAAAGGAGAATATGAGCAGAAGAACGAGAAAAACCGAAGTCAGTTTTTTAAACATAGTCTTACCTCTTATGATTCAAAATAAATGCTGCTTTTGATACGCTCTTTGAAATAATCGAGCAGTCCCTTGGGTGCGACGATCTCGATTTTATCGCCGAAGCAGAGAAGCCAGCCGATGAGTCTTTCATCAAGAACGGCAAAAACCTTTGCGATATATTTGCCGTCGTCCGATTTACGAAGCTGTACGGGGGAGTCAAAGAAATTCTTGACGAATTCAGCGTACTCGCAATCGAATTTGAGAAATACCCACTTGGCGATTCCGTGGCGGTTTTTAATTATTGTGCCTGAAAAGAAGCCCCTTGCATCGGAGATATCACCCATAAAATCCTCAGCCCTTGAATTCAGAATATCAACCTTTATGATGCGGCAAAGATGCATACATTCGGGGATATCTGAGCCTGTTTGTGTGAAAACCAGGAGTGTGCTGTTTGAGCTGATGGCGATTTTAACGGGATTTACGGTCATCTGCTCCTCTTTTTCGTCCAGACTGAAGCTGTCGCCGGGGCAGGTGACGGTGTAGGTGATTTTCACCCGTTTTTGCTTGTGAATGGCATCTCGCAAAGCCATAACAATTTCCCACTGCACGGATTCGTGCGGAATTTCAGCCGAAACTCTTTCCGTTGTGCTGATAAGAAGGTTGTTGGTCGGGATTCCGACGGTTTTCTTAAGGGCATCCTCGGCATATTCCCTTTCCGTTGCAGAAAGCTTCTGCGAGGAATATATAGCCGTCAGCAGGGCATCAGCCGCCGAAACGGTGATGGGTCTTGCGATGTAGTAACCTTTTTTAGGCTTTGTTACATATATTATTTTGTAAGTAGTTGTGTTGATGCATTTGATATCGGCCAATACGTTACGTTTTGTTGCCTCAAAGCCGTACTCCTCAAGGTAAGCACATATTTCTTCGATGCTGAGCACGTTTGAGGCATTGGTATACGTTTGCAGAATGTCTACAATTGCAAGTAAACGTAAACGTGCGCTTCTGGTTTCGCTCAAAAAAATCACGGCCTTCCGATGAAGATTAATAGGTCATCTTTCTGTTGATTTCGGCAACTGCCTGCTCGTCGATTTTAAGAACCTTGCGGTCATATGTGAACATACCGTTGACTTCGAATTCCACGTCGCTGACCTGGGTGTAAACAGTTGCGCACAGGCCCTTTTTGATAAGCGGAATAACCTGCTTTTCGTGGAGATTGACGTAGGCTTTGGTGATAGCTTCCTTGCTTGTGAAGGGGATATATCCGAATGAGCGGATGGGATTCCATGCGTGCTCCTTGATATTCCAGCTGTAGCCGCCGTATTCGCTGAGCACGAAGGGACGTCCCTTTGTTGTTCTGTTTGTGGGCTTGTGGATGGGGAAGATGTACTTGTGAACGCTCTTGAAATCACAGCCGCCCTGATCGTGCCAGCCGCTTGCGTGGTCAACAAATCTTGAGGGGTCGTATTCCTTGACCTTATAGCCGATTTCAAGCGCATCAAACTGACCCCAGCCCTCGTTGAAGGGTACCCAGCAGCAGATTGAAACGCAGTTATAGAGGTTATCGATCATTTCGAAAAGCTCTTCTCTGAATTCCGATCTCCATTCGGGGAGGTCTCTGTGGAAAGCTTTATAGAGGTTATCCTTGACGTGAACGTTGATGTTTGGCAGACCGCCTGCAAGGATGGGGCCGAGAGGCTTGCCGCCGCTTATCATATCCTGCCATACGAGCATACCCAGTCTGTCGCAATGGTAGTACCAGCGAAGAGGCTCTTCCTTGATGTGCTTACGAAGCATATTGAAGCCGAGCTTCTTCATCTCCTGAATATCGAAAATCATAGCCTCGTCAGTGGGAGGAGTAAGCTGAGTTTCGGGCCAGTAGCCCTGGTCAAGCAGACCCTTCTGGAAATAAGGCTTGTTGTTGAGTGCGAGTCTGGGATAACCGTCGGCATCCTTCATAATTGAGAATTTGCGCATACCGAAATATGATTTGACCTCGTCCTTTTCGCCGCCGCATTCAAGAGTGAGCTCAAGGTCATAAAGGAAGGGACTTTCGGGGCTCCAGAGCTTTGCATCGGGCACGGGAAGCTCTGCGTCTGCGGTGATTTCACCCTCAAAAACTGTGTTGCCGCCGTCGAGAATCCTTGCGGTGATTTTGCCGCCGCATTCGCAGGTATGCTTTGTTTCAACGCGGATTACACTCTTGTCGATATCGGGAGTCAGGCGGATGCTTTCAATTCTGCAATAGTTGACAGGCTCAAGCCATACCGTCTGCCAGATGCCCGAGGTTGCGGTATACCAAAAACCGACGGGCTTTCTTATCTGCTTGCCTCTCTGCTGATGACCTGCGTCGGTGGGGTCAAAAACTCTTACAACAAGCTCGTTTTCACCGTCAACAAGTAAATCGGTAACGTCGAAGCTGAAGGGGTTGTAGCCGCCTGTGTGCTCGCCTGCAATAATGCCGTTTACCCATACCTTACACTGCCAGTCAACTGCGCCGAAGCGGAGAATGGCTCTTTTGCCTGCAAAGGTTTCGTCGGGAGTAAACTTTCTTTTGTACCAGAGAATCTGATCTTCGGAGAGTGCTTTTCCGACGCCCGAAAGCTCGGATTCGATTGAGTAGGGTACAAGAATATTACCGTCGAATTTTTCGGGTACGGTGTTTGTGTCACCCGTAACGGCATATTCATATAATCCGTTGAGATTCATCCAGTCTTTTCTTACAAGCTGGGGTCTGGGATATTCGGGGAGGGGACAGCTTTTATCAATCTTGTCCGCCCATACGGTTGAAATGTGCTTCATAGCCAAAATCTCCTTATATCGTTATTTGAAATCAGTTTATGACGTAATAATCAGCAAGCCTGAGGTTGCCGTTTTCTCTGACCGCACTCATGGGAAAGTGGATTTCAACTCCCTGAGCATCTTCGATAATTGCGAGAAAATCAATGGTTGTGTCGGTAACCTTTACAATGCTGATGTCAATTTTATCCCATTTGAGGGGATAGGTCTTTTCGCCTTTATTATAGCCTGAATTATAATCGAGGTTGTAGTAGAATACGCCGTTCTGCTCAAGATAAACCGCAGGATTGCCGAGAATCTTTTTGACGGTTTCATCGGTATAGTTTGAGCGGAGCATTGCCTCAAGCTCTGCGTATGATTTGAAAAGCGCATCCGAGGTTACGGGTGCATATTTTGCACCGTTGATAACGGTTGTCTTCGTCTGATCAACTGGGAGGTGGGAGAGGGTGAACACCTCGGTGACGAGCTTGGCGTTTGCCTGCACAAGAGTGGTGAGCACTGCGGTTTCGCCGTCGCCTATATAATTAAAAAACGGATTGTCGGGTGTGGTTGTTGTGTTATCGTCATCTTTTCCGCAGGAAGCGAAAGAAAAAACAGAAATAATCACAGCGGTTATAACGAGCAAAGCAATTGCCTTTTTCATGGCAAACATCCTTCCGTAATGAATAATAGAATATAATTATTTTAATTATAAACAATTTATCTCTTTTAGTCAAATATTTTTTGCCTTGACAATACATCACGGACGTGATACTATAATAACGATATATGAATATGTGTTCATATGTTGGCGAAAGGAGATTCGTATATGAAAAATACGGTAAAAAAAGGGCATATTTGCGATGCCATAAATCAGTCCGATGAGCCGAATATTGAGGTGCTTTACGATTTATCGGAGCTTTTCAAGGTTTTCGGCGACAGCACGAGAATCAGGATTCTCACCGCACTGACGGGCGGAGAAATGTGCGTGCTGCATCTTTCGGAGCATCTCGGAATGGGGCAGAGTGCGGTATCGCATCAGCTTCGTATCCTGCGCTCGTCGGGTCTTGTCAGACCCCGCAGAGAGGGCAAAACGGTTTATTACTCACTTGATGACGACCACGTCAGAGAAATTCTTGAGGCGGGTCTTGAACATATTCTTCATAAATAGGAGGCGGCGTAATGAGCTGTCATAATCACGGTGAGCACGGGCATTGTGCGTGTCACGGCCATGAGACTCACGATTCCTGCGGATGCGGACATTCCCATTCGCATAAAAAGGACGATAAATTATCTGTTCCGATAACGTTGCTCGGAGCAATACTTATTGCGGTATCGTTTATTCCGATTTTTTCTGCAGCGGTAAAAACGGTGTTGCTCATTTCGGCAACGGTGATTTGCGGTATTCCCGTTTTTCTCGATGCTTTGAAAGCCTTGAAAAACAAAGAAATCGGCGAAACCGTTCTGCTTCTGATTGCGGTTATTGCCGCAATTCTTCTCGGTGAATACTTTGAGGCTGCTGTGGTGACGGTGCTTTTCAGGGTCGGCGAGCAGATGGAGGAATATGCCTCGGGCAAGAGCAGAAAATCAATAGAATCTGTTTTTGCCATTGTCAGCGACGTTGCAAATCTTGTTATGCCTGACGGAGAAATCAAAAAAATTGATGCCGATGAAATCGAAAAAGGAAATATCCTTGCGGTTTTGCCGCACGAAATAATCCCTGCCGACGGTGTTGTCACAAAGGGAATCGGTACTGTTGACGAATCCTCACTTACGGGCGAAAGCCTGCCCGTCGAGGTTTGCGAAGGCTCGGCTGTCAGAAGCGGCACGCTCAACGGCGATTCAACCTTGTATATTGAAGCAACCGCAGGCAAGTCGCAGTCCTCTGCGGCGAGGGTTGCCGAGCTTGTTGAGCAGGCGGCGATGAAAAAGGGCGAAACACAGCGTGCGGTCACCGTTTTTGCAAAATACTATACTCCCGTAATTGTTGCGGTGGCGGTTGCCGTTGCGGTTATTCCTTCGCTGATAACGGGCGAGTGGAGACTCTGGATTGAGCGAAGCCTTGTTATGCTTGTTGCGGCGTGTCCGTGTGCAATCGTCATTTCCGTACCGCTTGCATTTTTCTCATCGATGGGTGCGGCGGCGAAAAACGGTATGATTATCAAGGGCAGCAGTTTTATTGAAGCGCTTGCGAAAGCGGATGCTGCGGTTTTTGATAAAACGGGCACTCTCACAACGGGTAAGCTCACCGTCGGAAGCGTTTACTGTGCACACGGTTATTCGGAGGAAGAAATTCTTACTCTTGCGGCAAAATGCGAGCATTTTTCGAGCCATCCGATTGCAGTTGCGATTGTTGAAGCGGCAGGGGAAACGGATATCTCCGATTGCTCCGATTTTACCGAAATTGCAGGCGGCGGCACGTCGGTAATGACACCGTCGGGCAGGATTCTCTGCGGCGGCGAAAGGCTGATGAAGCAAAACGGAATCGACGTTTCGGCAATGCCCGATTCACCCGTTTATATTGCGGTTGACGGTGTTGCGGCAGGTGCGGTTGCGGTTGACGGCGAGGTCAGGGGTAATGCGGCACAGACCGTTGAAAAGCTCAAGAAGCTTGGCATTGTAAGCACAAGTATTCTTACGGGTGACAATGAGCGTCAGGCAAAGAAAATCTGCTCGGAATGCGGAATAGATTCCTTCAGAAGCGGACTTCTGCCCGAGGATAAGCTCAACTGCCTTGAGGCGATAAAAGAGGATTCAAAAGGCGTTGTTTACGTCGGCGACGGCATCAACGATGCGCCCGTCCTTGCGGCGGCAGACGTCGGTGTTGCAATGGGTCTCGGTACGCAGGCGGCGTGCGAAGCGGCGGATATTATCCTGACAAATTCGGATTTTTCACGCCTTGCCGATGCGGTTTACCAGAGCAAACGCACCGTTTTTGTGCTGAAAGCAAATATTGCTTTTGCGGTTGCGGTCAAGATTGCGGTTATAATTCTCGGCATTATCGGTATTGCGCCGATGTGGGCGGCAATCATCGCAGACGTCGGCACAATGATTCTCTGTGTCATCAACTCCGCAAGACTCCTTAAGGTCAGAAGATATAGATAAAAAATAAGGCTGACTCAACCGAGTCAGCCTTGAGTTTTATTTAAGTGCAATAACCGTTACTGCGGAAATAATTGCCTGAATCATACAGAATCTGAAGATAACCTGTGTATTCGACCAGCCCTTGTTCTTTCTGAAATGGTCGTGAAGAGGGGTACGGATATTCTTGAATGCATTCTTCATCTTGAGGAAACGGATGAGCGAAACCTTCACGATTCCGAGCAGACCGTCGAGGCAGAGCATAAAACAGAAGGGGATTGCAAGCAGAATATTGCCCGTTTTGAGGATGCAGATGCAAAGGAAAAGTCCGAGTGCTCTTGAGCCTGCATCGCCCATCATCATTGTGCTCGGCTCGGAGTTAAACCAGAGATAGGGTACGAGAGTGCCTATCATAATGATAATCATCCAGTTGATTCTTTCGTCATCAACCGCAAGGAATTTGTTTGCAATCAGAATCGAAACGAGAGAAACGATTGTCAGACTTCCGCAGAAGCCGTCGATGCCGTCGGAGCAGTTGGTGGCATTGATGAGCATCCATACAAGCACAGCCGCAATGATTCCGAAGATAACGGGATGAATGGCGATGCTCATTCCGAAAAAGCTGATGCTCAGGCTGTCGGGATTGAAGAATACGAAGTTTGCGGCGGTGAGTACGGAAATAACAAGGTCGATTATGCCTTTTTTGTATTCACCCCAGGGCTTTTCTGCGGCATCGTCGAGATAACCCGAAAGCATACCGAGGAAAACAAGTATGAGATAGAAATAATATTCAAGATTACCGCTCATAGGAAGCGGCATAACGAGAAATGCAACGATGATGAATGCGATAACGAAAATAATGCCTGCGCCTCTGATTTTGCCTGCAGAGAGCTTGCCGTTGAAGGCGAAATCCCTGCCCTGGTCCTTGGGCAGCTTGTTTTTGAAAAGAGCAAGCAGCACCGCACAGACGATGACGGGGAGAAGAATAATTCCGAGCAGACCGACTTTTTCGGGAATCAGATTATAAAACATAAGAGACCTCCGTTTTTATCCGTTTTTTTACAAAGCAAATAATAACACATATTTATATGTTTTTCAATATCAATCTTGATTGACTTGTTAAAAAATAAAAGCTATAATCAAATCGGTGATTAAATGAAAATTCTTGCAATCGGCGAAATAATTTTTGATATTTTCGGTGACGAAGCGGTTATCGGCGGCGCACCGCTGAATTTCTGCGCCCATTGCATTGCATCGGGTGCAGGTGCGGCGCTGATTTCGGGCGTCGGCAACGATGAATTCGGCAAAACGGCACTCGGATATCTTGAAAAATTCGGTGTTGAAACGGAATTTGTTTCAACCGTTGAGGGTGAAACGGGAAAGTGCATTGTTACCGTTTCAGACGGCAGACCTTCATATAATGTTATGCGGCCTGCGGCATACGATATGCTTGATGCGGATATAAAATTAATCGAAACATATTCGGCTGACGTTTTTGCTTTCGGCACGCTCATTCAGCGAGAAGAAAAATCCCGTAATGCAGTCAGGGCAATTCTTGATAATTGCAGTTTCAAAGACGTTTTCTGCGATATCAATCTGCGCAAGGATTGCTTTGATGAGCAAAGCTGTCGGCTGTGCCTTGAAAGTGCAACCATTCTCAAGCTGAGTGATGAGGAAGAGCCGCTTCTTTCGGAATTCGGTTTTTACGAATCAGCCGAAAACGAAGAAAAGCTTCTTGAAAATATAGCAACGGAATTCCCGAATATCCGTCTGATACTTTTTACAAAGGGTGAAAACGGCTCGGTGATTTACGATGCACGAAGCGGCGGAATTACCGTTGTGCCTGCGGTGAAGGCGCAGATTGTTTCAACCGTCGGTGCAGGGGACAGCTACAGTGCGGCATTCCTCTGCGAATACCTGCAAAGCGGAGACATCGCAAAGGCAGGTCAAGCGGGTGCAGCACTGAGCTCATATGTCGTATCCCACAAAGAAGCCATACCTTTTTAAGTGAATAATGAAAAGTGAATAGTCAAGGAAGGACTTCATCCTTGCTGATTAAATTTTGGGATGATTCTCGAACCGACTGTTTTAAATCCCAAAATTAAAAGCCTGTGCAAAACTGCACAGGCTTTTGCAAATGTAAAAATCAGATGGGCATCGGATGGATTCTGAAGATATCAAGGAATTTTTCAAACAGATTTCTGAAGAAATTGACAATGCTTTCAAAAAGATTGAATTCTTTTTCGCCGTCAACGGTGAAGGTGTATTCCAATTCAACGTATTCAACAGAACCGACGCCGTATTCCTCGTCAGGCCACCAGTCGTTGACATAAGTGCCGACCTCTTCGCCGTTTACCGAACCTTCAACGTATCCCGAAAGCTTATAGCCGTTGTTGGCTGCGAGGTAAACGTAAGCGGTATAGGTTTCGCCGCTTTTGAACGTATTTGTTACGTCATTGCCCTTGCTGTCATAAACGTAAACGGCAAGGTCACCGTAATTATCCTCAAACTCAAGGTTTTCCGTAAGGATTGTTATATATGATTCGTAATCATTGACTGAAACGCCTTTGATATCGGTGTTGAATTCGATTTCGGCTTTTTCGATATAGCTCTTTGTATAAGGCTCTTCGTTGATTATGAAGTTTTCAAGAGAAATTCCTGTGTAGATAATAACGCTGTTGTGTCCTTCGTAAGAATCGATTGTGAATTTATCGGTTTTTCTGCCGTTTACGGTTACGTATTTGATACTGTCATCAAATTCATATCCAGCGGAGGGTTTGAGAAAAAGAGTGATGTTGTAAGCAACGTCGTTTTCAAAAACGTCTTCATCGGTGAAATCTGCGCCGTCCTGCGAATGATAAACGTACATAGCTGCTGAGCCGTCGTCATCGTCAAGTTCAAGACCGTCTGACTTGATAGTAACGAATTCACCGATATCTGCAAGAGTCATACCTGCTTCGATATCGATATCAACGGTAATCTCGCTGATTAACGAGCTTTCGGCAAATGCGGCAATTGAGAAAACGCCGAAAGCCATTATTAAGGAGAGTAAAACGGACAGGATTTTTTTAGCTTTTAACATTTGAATCACCTTTCCTTTCTGTAAATATTTTACCATTAATTGAGAGCGTATGTCAAGGGGAAGCTGCACTTGTCTTTGTTATAACTGTATGCTATAATCATTTCATCCTGAAACGGTCATACTCGGGAGCAGAATCTGATTTTTGAGAAAGAGACACAGGGATATGGATATTAAATCGTTCAAAAAACTGAAAACAGATTTGTCGCCGTTAGGCTTTGATATGAACGGTGATTTTGAGATATATTACTGTACTCCGCAGAATGCGGAAATCCTTGCATCTTCGGGGATCGACGGCATACACTACTGCACAATTCCGCAGTTCGGCGAAATGATATTTGCCGTAAGCCCGATGAATTTCGGTGACTGCGTTCACCCCATCGCACGCAATTTTGAGGATTTGCTCTGTCTGCTGCTGCATTGCGCGGATATTGCCGCTTTGGAGCAGTGCTATGCGTGGGACGAGGAACAATACAAAGCGTTTCTTATCGATTTCCCTGCAACGGAAAAACAGCAAGCCGTTCTTGACGAAATCAGAAACAAATGCGGTCTTGAACCCATAGAGGATTCTTTTGCCTACGTCAAGGAACTGCAGGCAGAATTCGATTTGTCGCAGATTCCGTATACGGAGGATTATTACGATCCCGAGATGAACGCCGCAGCACCCGAATTGCCGAAGGAATGGGCGGTGTATTACGATTGCGGATATTGGAATGGAAATGCCAATGGTGAACCGGGCGAAGAAACAGTTTTAAATAAGAGTTTTGCCTGGGGCGATGAAGTGTGGCACATTCCTGCGGTTTATTCCTGCGCAGAAGGACTGGTTGTTGATTTCTGTGTTGAAATCAATCCTGAAAAAATGAAGGCATTTATTGATAAGTGGTATCCGATTCTTGCAAAGAATGAAAATATCAGCCGTGAAATTCACGAGCAAATCGACCGTGAAAATCCTATGGAAATCGGCTTCAGACCGCGTCTGTTTGTTAACGATAAAGAAATTGTCGCCAAACACGGCACGTCGATTATGTGGATTCCCGAAAGTTGTTTGCCCGAGGGTGAAAGCTGTACCGTGAACGAGGCGAAAGAAATCATCAGGCATTACGGGCTGGATGAAACACGGGCATGGTCATTTCACAGATGGGCTTGCCCCTGGGCAACAAAAAGAAAACCCGAAATCAAATCGCTTAAACTGAAATTGGAGCGCCATCCCGTAACAATTCAGGGCATTCGCTTCAAAAATCCCTCTGTCGGTGACGTGATAACTTTTGTGCATCCCGTTCACAAAACGGAGCATAAATTAACCGTTCTCGGTTATGAGAAACAAGAGTTTTCGGGCAAGGGATTTCAGCACGAAGAATATGAGTTTCCGACACTTCACACGGCTATGACATATACGCTGGAGCCTGAATTATCGGACAAGAATTTTCGTGTGCGGGATTGTGCTGATAACGAAGAATCGAAACGCAAGCCCCGTAATCAATATGAGCCGCAGGCGAGCTATGATGCCTGTTCCGTTGCGATTATCGGCGGAGCGGACGGACCGACGGCAATCTTCGCCTCTGCAGGACAGGGGTCGGAGCAGCATATTGCACTGTCTGCGCTTCGTTTTGAGTATGCGGATGATATTGAATGGAAAACGGTGTTCAGCGAAAAACTGACGGAAGATGCGGAAATTGAATTGATATAACAAAAAGACCTCTGCAGAATTTTTCACTGCAGAGGTCTTTCTTCTGGTGCCGATGGCGGGGGTCTGCCCCCGGCTAAAAAACAGTCCACCGGACTGCTTTTTGCACGACTGCGGTCGTGCCGCCTTTTCGACCCACTCGCATCGCAATTCCAAAACAAAAACCTCCGCAGCGGGAGACGCTGCAGAGGTCTTTCTTTTGGTGCCGATGGCGGGGGTCGAACCCGCACGGTATCGCTACCAACGGATTTTGAGTCCGTCACGTCTGCCAATTCCATCACATCGGCAAATCAGCTTTTCTATTATAGCTGAATGTTCCGTAAAAATCAAGATATTTTTTTGATATATTAAATATTATCTCCTAATCTTTTTCAGCAGGAAAACGCTTACTCCTATCAATAAAGCAGAAACAATAACGGCTATTATTATACTGAACCAATCGAATTGAGAACTGACAAAGATTTGGGTGGGGCCGTCTGCTCCGCCTATAATCCCGACTGAAGAAAAAGGCGAAACAAACTGTAATATACGAATAAGTGAAATTGTCGCGAAGGCAATCAGAATTGTCGAAACTGCAATCATTATTATAGCTGCGATTATTATTAATACTCTACGTGTGCGAGAGCTGTTTTCTGCAAGCAAGGCATTAAGATTTTCAAGCTTTTGCGATATTTCTTCAAGTTCTGATTTAGTGTCTTTTGTTTCTGTTGTTTCACCAAGCAAAACTCCAACACTTACTTCGAATATTTCAGCAAGAGCAATCAGCATTTCTGAATCGGGGACAGAAATATTTTGTTCCCATTTTGAAACAGTTTGTCTGACAACGTTAAGTCTTGATGCAAGTTCTTCTTGTGATAACCCTTTTTCTTTTCTTAAATTTTTAATGTTTTCGCCGAGCATTTAATCATCTCCTTATGGCTAATTATAAATTAAAACTCCCGTTGCGGCAAGCAACGGGAATTAACATTATCAGAAATCCTTATCAATAACCATCTGTCTGTAATCGAGGAATTCAAAGCCGAGGCGTTTATAAAGCCTGATTGCATCGAGGTTGTCTTCGCCTGCTTCAAGCCGTATTCTTTTCAGCTTGCCCGAATACTCTTTTTTGAGAAATTCAAAAAACTGTGTGCCGATGCCCTTGCCCCTGAATTCGTCCTCAACAAAAAGCTCCTCTATCCAGGCGGCAAGTCCGCCGACCTCGGTCTCGAATTTCAGCGAAACCATTGCGTAGCCCGCAGGCTTTCCTTCGCATTCAAAAAGATATCCTCTGACGTATTGCGGCATCTCAATCGATGCGTCGAATGCGGAGAGCATAACCTCATCGCTCGGAAAATGAAGCACCGCAGGGGGTGCGTAGAATTTTTTGACCATACGGAAAAAGGTTTCTCTGTCCTCTTTCACAAAATTTCTGAATGTAACGTTCATTTTTTATCCCTCGGTTTTCGTTTCATCGGGGTCGATTTTGTTGGTGTAAATGAAATCACGGATATACTCTCTGACTTTTTCAAGCTCAAGCACCTCTACCCACTGACCGCCGATTGTTGTTGCTTCCATATGCTCTTCGATGGGAGCGCGCGTCTGCTGAATATCGAATGCGACGATTCCGAAGCCGCCCTTGAACGCCATTGCAGATATTTCGGCGGCATTCATATCCGTCTGAATCAGCGGAAATACCTTGTTGACCGCTTCAAAAAGCGTCTGAATATCGGTTTCGGTTGCCTTGTTTATCAAAGCGGTGATGACCTTTCTCTGGCGCAGGGTTCTCATATAGTCGGAATCAAGCTTTCTGATTCGGCAGTAAACGAGTGCCTTTGCACCGTCAAGCAAAACGCTGTCTCCGCTTTCCATATCTTTATGCCTTGTGGTGTTTCGGATGAATTTCGCTTCCTTTTCGGTGACCTCTACCTCAACTCCGCCGAGATTATCGATAATCTGCGTGAACATCTCAAAATTTACCATAACGTAATGGTCGATATCTATGTGGAAATTATATTCGATTGTGTCAACGAGAAGCTGCGGTCCGCCGTATGCACAGGCGGCGTTGAGCTTTGCTTTTTTGCCCTTTGAAGGAATTTCAACCCAGCTGTCACGCAGAAATGAGGTAAGCTTGATTTTTGCGTGCTTGTAGTCAACTGAAACAAGAATCATTGAGTCGGAGCGTGCGCCCTCGCTTGATGACGTGCCGTCGTTACCGATAAAAAGAATATTCGTAACTGCGGCGCTGTTGCTTAATTGGGCTGAACTGATATATTCGTTTTTCTCAAGGTCCTCTCTGGTGTAGTCAACCGAAGCGGCGAAAAAGAAAATTGCAACGAATGCTACTGCAAGAATAGTCAGAGGCGTGATAATAAACGCTTTGATTAAAGGATGCTTTTTCTTTTTCTTCTTTTGCTTTACAGGCTTATCGGGTGACGGCGGCTGCGGATTCGGTTGAGGTCTTTGCCTGCCGATATAAATATCACCGCCGTTTCCTGCACCGTCCTCGGGCAGGGTGTAGGTGGGAATATCGTTAAGGTCGATTTCCTGCGTATCGTAAAGTGACTTTTTCTTTTTGCTCATTTTTATCCTCTCGGTGCCATATACGGCTTTTATTTCACCCCATTTTATCGCAATTTTATCATATATACAAGATGTTAATTGTAAATTATTTTATTTCTTTATTAATTTATTTGACTTTTTCTCAAACGTGATTTAAAATATTATGGAGTACGGCACCGAGTGGGCCGGGCAGTCGCGGGCAGTTTTATAACTGCGTGAGGAAAGTCCGAGCTTCACAGAGCGGGATAACGGCTAACGGCCGCCGAGGGTGACCTTAGGGAAAGTGCAACAGAGATATACCGCCTGCTTTTGCAGGTAAGGGTGGAAAGGCGAGGTAAGAGCTCACCGGAGCGCAGGGAACTGCGCTGCCCTGCAAACCCTATCCGAAGCAACACCGACGGGAGGAGAAGCCTTTTGGCTTCGGCGTTTGCTCGACGATACTCCGAAGGGTGGCTTAAGCCATGCAGCAATGTATGGCGTAGACAGATGATTGCCTTAAATGACAGAACTCGGCTTACAAGCCCTCTCGGTGCGTACTCAATTTTTATTTAAGTGTGTTTTATTATGGATGAGCTTGTAACGATAAGCGGCGTTGTTGAATACATCACGTTTCAGAATACCGAAAACGGCTACACCGTACTCGATTTTTCGAGTGACGGTGAACTTTATACTGCCACGGGTAATGCAGGCTCACTCTATTGCGGCGAAAAGGTGACTCTTATCGGCACGTGGACGGTGCATCCGACCTTCGGCAAGCAGTTTAAAATCGAAACCTGCCGCAGAGAAATGCCCGAGACCGCAGGGGAGATGCTATCGTATCTTTCGTCGGGAATCATCAAGGGCGTCAAGGAAAAAACAGCGGCAAAAATTGTTGAAGCTTTCGGTGATGAGAGCTTTTATATAATCGAAAAATACCCCGAAAGACTTGCCAAAATCAAAGGCATTTCAGCCGAGAAGGCAAGGGAAATCTCACGGGAATTCATAAAGAGAGCTGAAGAAAGAGAAGCTCTCATTTCACTTGAAAAATACGGAATGACAACCGCAGAATGTCTGAGAGTTTTCAAGGTTTTCGGTGCAAAATCCGTTGACACCGTTGAAAAAAATCCTTATCTGCTTTGCTCCGAGGGCATCGGAATCAATTTTGAAAGAGCCTGCGATATTGCGGAAAGGCTTCCCGTCAAGCCTGCGGATGAATACCGCATTGCGGCGGGCGTGCTTTACGTTGTGCGCTATAACCTGCATAACGGCCATACCTGCCTGCCTAGAGAGAAACTCATTCCGACGGCGGCAGACCTTCTCGCCTGCGGAAACGATGCGGCGGATATCAGCATCGATTCGCTCGTTGAGCAGAAGCAGCTTGTTTCCTATTTTCTCAATGGCAGGGAATTTATATTCCTGCCCGATATTTTCAGCGCCGAAAAGAAAGCGGCGGATAACATTCTTTTTATGAAAAAATTCACGCCAAAATGCACGCAGAGCATTGAGGCGGAGATAAACAGAGCCGAGCTTATCAGCGGAATTCTTTATAACGAAAAACAGCGCAAGGCAATCGAAATTGCATTTGAAAAGGGTATGCTGATTCTGACGGGCGGTCCGGGCACGGGTAAAACGACAACCCTGCGAGGCATTCTTAAGGTGCTTGAGAGTCAGGGGCTTGAGGTTGTACTTACCGCACCCACGGGCAGAGCCGCCAAAAGAATGAGCGAGCTTACAGGCAGAGAGGCGAAAACCATTCACCGTCTGCTTGAGGTTGAGTGGGACAGAAACGACAAACCCGTTTTCTCCCGTAACCGACGAAATCCCATAAGCGCAAACGCAGTTATTGTTGACGAGCTTTCAATGGTTGATATAACAGTATTTTCAAGTCTGCTCGAGGCGTTGCCAATCGGTTGCAGACTGATTATGGTCGGCGACTCCGACCAGCTTCCGCCCGTCGGGGCAGGCAACGTGCTACACGATTTAATCAATTCAAAAGCGTTGCCCGTTGTTGAGCTCAACGAGGTTTTCCGTCAGGCGATGGAAAGTCTGATTGTAACAAACGCTCACAGAATAGTCAGAGGCGAAATGCCTGAAATAATGCGTATGGACAAGGACTTTTTCTTTATGGAAAGACCTGCGCCCTACGCCGCGGCAGCAACGGTTGCCGAGCTTTGCTCAACAAGGCTTCCGAAGGCATATAAATATAATCCGACAGAGGATATTCAGGTGCTGTGTCCCTCAAGAAAGGGTGAAGCAGGCACCGTAAATCTCAATAAGGTTCTGCAAAAATGCCTGAATCCTGCCGCAAGGCATAAAAGAGAGCATACCTTCGGCCAGCGGATATTCCGCGAGGGTGACAAGGTTATGCAGATAAAGAATAATTACAATATTACCTGGACGTCCGATGAAACCGACGGTATGGGTATTTTCAACGGTGATATCGGTGTGCTTGAAAGAATCGACGAGGGTGCACACACTCTGAAGGTCAGATTCGACGACAAAATTGCGGATTATCCGTTTGAAAGTCACACCGAGCTTGAGCACGCATATGCCGTAACGGTGCATAAAAGTCAGGGAAACGAGTTTGAAGCGGTCGTTATGCCCGTAACGGGTGTTGTTGATAATCTCGCTTACAGAAACCTTCTCTATACGGCGGTCACAAGAGCAAAGAAGCTCATCGTGCTTGTCGGCTCAAGGCAGACGGTTGAAAGAATGGTTGCAAATAACAGCAAGTCAAAACGCTATTCGGCACTCAAGAATTTCATTATGCTGGGTGATTCCGAATGATTGAGTTTTTCAAGGGTCTGTTCAAATCCGTGTTTCCGCAGAGATGCGCTTATTGCGGAAGAGTTGTTTCGGTAAATACGTTTACGTGCGATGAATGTGCAGCTGCTTTGCCGAGAATCAACAGCGAAATCTGTGTTTCGTGCGGCAGAGAAAAAACCGAATGCTCCTGCAACGGTGAGAAATATTACAGCTTTGTAGCTGCTCCGTTTTATTATGAAGGTGTTGTGCGCAGGGGAATTCATCAGTTCAAATTCAGAAACTGGCGTCAGCATTCAGAGGCATACGGCATCGAAATGGCAAAGGCGGTCAACGAAAGATTTGCCGATAAAAGCTTCGATTTCATCGTGCCCGTGCCGATGACGAAAAAAAGTCTGCGCAAAAGAGGCTACAATCAGGTTGAAATTCTTGCTGAAACGCTTTCGCAAAAGCTCGGAATCGAATGTCGCAAAAACGTATTGCGGAAAATCTACGAAACCGATAAACAGCACTCGATGAGCTATCTGATGCGCAAAGGTAATCTGACGGGTGTTTTTGACGTTTCAGACCCCGAGCTTGTAAAAGGAAAAAGAATACTTCTCTGCGACGATATCTCCACCTCGGGAGAAACCCTCAACGAGTGTGCGAAAATGCTCTGGCTTTGCGGTGCGGATGAGGTTTGCTGTATCTGTTTCGCTCTGACGAAACCTAAAAAGAAGAAATAATTTTATTACATTAATATATAGATGAAAGGCGGTGAAACGATGATCGGTACAAATATAGGCATTGACCTTGGCACAACCTCGGTTGTTATCTACGTTGAAGGCAAGGGGATTGTTCTTTCCGAGCCTTGTGCGGCGGCATATGACGTCAGAAGCGGAAAGCTTCTCGCCGTCGGCAAAAAGGCATTTGATATGTATGAAAAAAATCCCGACACAATTCGTGTTGTGAAGCCTATGACCAACGGCATCGTTTCGGATTTCACCGCCACGAAGCACATTCTCCGTTCATTCCTTTCAAGAATCTGCAAAACGATGGTGTTCAAGCCCAACGTTGTTGCCTGTGTACCTTCGATGGTAACGAGCCTTGAAAAGCGAACGATTCTTGACCTGATAACCTCTGCGGGTGCGGCGAAAGCGTGTCTTATCGAAGAGCCTCTTGCGGCGGCACTCGGTGCGGGTCTCGGAAGCGACCGTCCGAAGGGTGCAATGGTTGTTGATATCGGCGGAGGCACAACCGATATCGCCGTTATCACAATGGGCTGTATATCTGTCTCAAGCTCAATCAAGGTTGCAGGCAACGCTCTTGATGAGGCTATTCAGCGTCAGATACGCCGTGAAAGAGACGTAATCATCGGCACGAAAACCGCTGAGCATATCAAGCTTCAGATAGGCTGCTCCAACCTTCGAGAGGTTGAGCTTGGTCTGACCGTCAAAGGTAAGCATTTCATAACGGGTATGCCCGTCAGCATCGAGGTCACTTCAACCGAAGCGTATCTTGCGATGCGTCCACAGCTTGAGCAAATCAGCGAAGCGGTGCGCTCCGTACTTGAGCTGACTCCTCCCGAGCTTGCCGCAGATATTATGGGAAGCGGAATTTATCTTACGGGCGGCGGTGCGTTGCTTGCAGGTATTGACGAAATGATTTACCGTAAAACGGGAATCAGAACATTTATTGCCGAAAATCCTGCCGATTGCGTTGCGCTCGGTACGGGTGAAGCTCTTGCACATATCGATATTCTCAGCCAGAATGGCTACGTATTCAAGTCGAGAGATGAAATCGGCGGACTTGAAATTGATGAAACCGAATAAAATCCCTCAGACCGTCCAAGAATGTAATCAAAACATAAAGGACGGTTTGATTTTATGAAAAAGTATCGTAAGGTGGAGATTTCCGTTGCAATAGGTTTAATTGTTGCTCTTGTGTTTTCGGTTTGCGGATTCGGTGCGGATTGTGCCGACGTCAGGGAAAACGTTGTCAGATTGCATATTCTGGCAAATTCCGATTCCGAAGCCGACCAGAAAGTCAAGCTTCTCGTCAGGGATGCGCTTCTGCAAAGCGGAGCTGAAATCTTTTCAGGTGCGGTAACCGTGGAAGATGCGGCGGCTGTTCTCGAAAAAGAAAAAGAATTGATTGTCTCTGTTGCCGAAAACGTTCTCCACAAAAACGGGTTTGATTATAACGTATCCGTCACTATGGAAAGAGAATATTTCGCAACAAGAGCTTATGAGGAATTCACGATGCCTGCGGGGGAATATCTCGCTCTTCGTGTAATCATCGGAAACGGAAACGGCAAAAACTGGTGGTGCGTGATGTTTCCGCCGCTGTGTCTGCCTGCCGCAGGGGAGAAAACCGATATAGATGCAATTCTCGGTGCAGACGGAGCAAAGCTGATACAGAGCAATCCGAAATATGAAATGCGTTTTAAGATTGTTGAAATTTATGAGAAAATAAAAAATGCGGTCAGCAGGTGATGAAATGATTGAAAAGCTGAACTATAAATATAATAATGATATCGATTTGGGAACGGATTTCCTGAACGGTCAGGGCAGCGGCAGCCTGAGTATCTGCCGCTACGGACTTTTCCCGATGTCGTATAACGGATGCGAAATAATTGCGGTTTATAATCTGCGCCTGATGCTTGGCAAAAGAGTAAAGCTCTGCGATATCGCAAAGGAAGTATATCCATATGGCTCTATGCTTTGCGGATTGTTCGGAACTCATCCTTATGCGCTCAACCGCTATTTCAAAGAAAACTGTCTGCCCGTGCATATGATAAAGGATTATTACCAATTCAGAAAAATCTTTGCGAAGAAGAGATACGGTATTCTGTCCTTCTGGAACGGTAACACAATTTTCAAAGGACTCCACACCGTTGCCGTAGAAAATACTCCCGAAGGTCTGAAGGTCTATAACAGGTCGAACAAAAAGGTCGATCCCGTCATATACAATAATATAGATGAGTATATGGATTTCAGCCGATTTATCTGCGGATTTTATGCAGAATAAAAATTTTAAAAAAGTTGAATTTTTTTTAAAAAAAGTGTTGACAAATCGATTTCGATGTGATATATTAGTCGAGCACCCCACGTGAGGGGGATGCACCGCACCTTGAAAATTAAACAACGAGAAGAAGAAAAAACCCTTGAAGATTAATTTGAGAGTACTTTCAAGTACAACAGTAATTCTTGTGAAGAACAAGAAGAAGTCAGTGTAGAACTGACTGAGCGATTAAAGCTCTG
>JAZNUD010000021.1:0-3733 GCA_045592085.1 Acutalibacteraceae bacterium
CTCAGGGCTACAAGGCTGTCAAGGAAAAGTCAGCCGTTGTCAGATTCAAGGTAAAGGGCGAAGACGCTTATTTCCTCGCCTGGACAACAACTCCCTGGACTCTGCCCTCAAACGTTGCTCTGTGCGTTAACCCCGAGGAAACCTACTGCAAGGTTAAGGCTGCAGACGGCTACACCTACTATATGGCTCAGGCTCTGCTTGATACCGTTCTCGGTCAGCTCGGCGATAAGGAAAACGGCGTTGCCGCTTATGAAATCCTTGAAACATATAAGGGCACAGACCTCGAATACAGAGAATACGAGCCTCTCTTTGAATGCGCAGGCGCAAGCGCCGCAAAGCAGAATAAGAAGGGTCACTATATCACCGTTGACAATTACGTTACAATGTCCGACGGTACGGGCATCGTTCATATCGCTCCCGCATTCGGTGAGGACGACGCACAGGTCGGCAGAAAATACGACCTCCCCTTCGTTCAGTTCGTTGACGGCAAGGGCAATATGACCGAGGAAACTCCCTACGCAGGCAAATTCGTCAAGGATGCCGATATTGATATCCTCATCGACCTCGATAAGGACGGCAAACTCTTCTCCGCGCCCAAGTTCGAGCACGATTATCCCTTCTGCTGGAGATGTGACACTCCCCTCATCTATTACGCAAGAGAATCCTGGTTCATCAAGATGACCGCCGTTAAGGATAACCTTGTCAAGAATAACAACACCGTTAACTGGATTCCCGAAAGCATCGGCAAGGGCCGCTTCGGTGACTGGCTTGAAAATATTCAGGACTGGGGCATCAGCCGTAACCGTTACTGGGGCACTCCCCTCAACATCTGGGAATGCGAATGCGGTCACAGACATTCAATCGGCTCAATCGAGGAGCTCAAGTCAATGAGCAGCAACTGCCCCGATAACATTGAGCTTCACCGTCCCTTCATCGACGACGTTACAATCAAATGTGAAAAGTGCGGCGGCGAAATGAAGAGAGTTCCCGAGGTTATCGACTGCTGGTACGATTCAGGCGCAATGCCCTTCGCACAGCATCACTATCCCTTTGAAAACAAAGACCTCTTCGAGCAGCAGTTCCCCGCAGAATTCATCTCCGAGGCTGTTGACCAGACAAGAGGCTGGTTCTATTCGCTTCTCGCAATCTCGACCCTTCTCTTTGATAAGTCCCCCTACAAGAACGTCATCGTTCTCGGTCTTGTTCAGGACGAAAACGGTCAGAAGATGTCGAAATCCAAGGGCAACGCAGTCGATCCCTTCGATGCCCTCGAAAAGCACGGCGCAGACGCAATCCGCTGGTATTTCTACACAAACTCCGCCCCCTGGCTTCCCAACCGCTTCCACGCAAAGGCAGTTGAAGAGGGTCAGCGCAAGTTTATGGGCACTCTCTGGAATACCTACGCTTTCTATATTCTCTACGCAAACATCGACAAGTTCGACCCCACAAAGCACGAGCTTGATTACAGCAAGCTTTCCATTATGGATAAGTGGCTTCTTTCAAAGCTCAACACGCTTATCGATACCGTTGACAACTACCTCGGCAGCTATGCTATCCCCGAGGCAGCAAGAGCACTCCAGAGCTTCGTTGACGATATGAGTAACTGGTACGTCCGCCGCGGCAGAGAACGCTTCTGGGCACAGGGTCTTGAGCAGGATAAGATCAACGCTTATATGACTCTCTACACCGCACTCGAAACCGTCTGCAAGCTTGCAGCTCCCATGATTCCCTTCATGGCAGACGACATCTACCGCAATCTTGTCTGCTCGGTCAACAAGAACGTTCCCGAAAGCATTCACCTTTGCGACTATCCCGTTTCCAATCCCGAATTCATTGATAAAGAGCTCGAAGCATCAATGGATGAGGTTCTTGATATCGTTGTTCTCGGCAGAGCCGCAAGAAACGGCGCAAACATCAAGAACAGACAGCCTCTGGGCAAGATTTTCGTTATTGCTCCGAAGGTGCTCGGCAAGGAATACTGCGAAATCATTGAGGACGAGCTCAACATCAAGGTGCTCGACTTCACAAACGATACGTCCTCCTACGTTTCCTACAGCTTCAAGCCCCAGCTCAAGACCCTCGGTCCGAAGTACGGCAAGATGCTCGGCGCAATCAGAGAATACCTTGCAAACGTTGACGGCTCAGCCGCAAAGGCAGAGCTTGACGAAAAGGGCGCTCTCACCTTCACCGTTGGCGAAACCGAAATCGTTCTCGCACCCGAGGACCTTCTCATCGGCACGGTCCAGAAGGAAGGCTTCCAGGCAGAAAGCGATAACGGCATCACCGTTGTGCTTGATACCAACCTCACTCCCGAGCTTATCGAGGAGGGCTTCGTAAGAGAGCTTGTTTCCAAGATTCAGACAATGCGCAAGGATGCAGGCTTTGAGGTTATGGATACGATTAAGATTTACGTCAGCGGCAACGAAAAGATTGAAGCAATCCTTAACGCTAACAAGGAAAGCGTTTGCGGTGACGTTCTTGCAACGGATATCATCGCATCGGCAGGCGGCTCATTCACCAAGGAATGGGATATCAACGGCGAAAAAGTAACCCTCGGCGTTGAGAAAAACTGAATGAAATAAGCGAAAGCCATCTGATTCGTCAAAAGAGTCAGATGGCTTTTAAATTTTTGTTTTGCAATTTGTAATTATATGTGTTCAACTGCTCAGTTTTGTTTTATCATCGGTTGCTGTTTACTATCCACCAATAAGCAAGTTCATTTATTGCTTCTGCACTGAAATGATCCCAAAAAAATGTTGTACCCAACAAAGAATCAAGTGCATATGAAATTTCTGACATAACTAATATAATTATTGAAAGAATCGGTAACGGCATATTTTCACCTCCTTATCTTTGTCCACTTTTACAATACTATAGTATTTTATATTTGTCAATAGTTAATTTTATAATAGTATTTATAAAATTGACATTTGGAGTGCATAAAATGCTGAGTGAAAAGATAAAATCCTTAAGACTTGCAGGAAACTACAGTCAGGTTGAAATTGCCGAAAAGCTTTCTGTAACCAAGCAAACTGTATCAAACTGGGAAAACAATAATATTCAGCCGTCTGTTGATATGCTTATCAAAATAGCAGATTTGTTTGGAGTTTCAACAGATTACCTTCTTGGCAGAGATACGTCACCGAAACTTGATGTCAGCGGTCTTAGTGAAATTGAAATTCAGCATCTGAATATGATTATAAATGACATCAGAAACAAGAATCTGCAGGTTTGACCGCCTGCGGATTTTTGTTTTTCACCGCACACAATTATGTGTAGGGGCGACGTTTCGTCGCCCGTCAAAAAACTCCGCGTTTTCGGGCGTTCAAAGAACGCCCCTACGTTGTTGAAGTGGCGGACCTCCGTGTCCGTCCGTGTGTGAAAGTTCACATTTCGGGATGGTGCGGAGCCCCTCCCCTACGAATACAAAATATAAATAATCGAAAATTACCCTGCCTGCCAATAGCCTCCCCTTCAAGGGGAGGTGGATTTTGCGAAGCAAAAGACGGAGGGGTTTAACATCGAAACAAATAAAGCTTTAATAATACACGCAAAATCAAAACTCCCTCAGTCTCGCTTATCGCTCGACAGCTCCCTCACGAGGGAGCCTGTGATGACAAAGAATCTACGTAAAATCTGTTAAACCGTCACCGTAGGGGCGTTCTTTGAACGCCCGAAACGGATAATTCAGCTAAATTGTCGGTGTAGGGGCGGATATCATCCGAAGTCGGAT
>JAZNUD010000022.1:0-38419 GCA_045592085.1 Acutalibacteraceae bacterium
CTTGAAACCATCTTGAGTGAGTTTGTGGGACATACGCCTACGCAAACGCCGCAACCCATACAATCGAGGGGTGAAACAGCGAGGCTGTATTTATATGAATCCTTGCCCTTACCCTTCTTGTCAACGATGATTGCGTTGGCAGGAGCGGCAGCAGCTTCTTCAGCTGTGAGAGCATAGGGTCTGATTGTTGCGTGGGGGCAAACGTAGGAGCACTTGTTGCACTGTGCGCAGGTTGCGCCGTCCCAAGCGGGAACGAGAACTGCAACGCCTCTCTTTTCGTAAGCGGAAGCACCCTGCTCGAAAGTACCGTCAGCGTGATCAACGAAAGCGGAAACGGGAAGTGAATCGCCGTCCATAAGACCAACGGGTTTCATAATGCCGTCAACCATCTTAACGAGCTTTGCAGCGCCCTTTGATGCAGCAACTGCGGTTTCGTCAGCAGCGTCAGCCCATTCTGCGGGAACGTCGATCTTAACGTAAGCTGTTGCACCTGCGTCAATAGCTCTTTCGTTCATCTCAACGATTTCCTTACCCTTCTTCATGAACTTCTGAGCCTTTTCCTTCATGTAGCCGATTGCTTCCTCAGCGGGAAGAACCTTTGAAAGTGAGAAGAAAGCAGACTGAAGAACTGTGTTTGTTCTCTTGCCGAGACCGATCTGTGCAGCAAGGTCGATAGCGTTAACTGTGTAAAGCTGAACGTTGTTTCTTGCGATGTATCTCTTTGCTTCTGCGGGAAGCTTTGCAGCGAGCTCTTCAGGGCTCCACTGGCAGTTGATGAGGAATACGCCGCCGGGCTTAACGTCGTTAACCATCTTGTAGCCTTTTTCAACGTATGAGGGGTTGTGGCAGGCAACGAAGTCAGCCTTGTTGATGTAGTAGGGGCTCTTGATGGGGCTGTCACCGAAACGAAGGTGAGAAATGGTGATACCGCCGGTCTTCTTTGAGTCATACTGGAAGTATGCCTGAACGAACTTGTCGGTATGGTCACCGATGATCTTGATTGAGTCTTTGTTAGCACCAACTGTGCCGTCGCCGCCGAGACCCCAGAACTCGCACTCGATTGTGCCTTCTGCTGCGGTGTTGGGAGCTTCCTTCTCTTCAAGAGAAAGGTGAGTAACGTCGTCGCAGATGCCGAGTGTGAACTGAGCCTTGGGAGCATCCTTTGCAAGCTCATCGTATACTGCGAAGATGCTTGAGGGAGGAGTATCCTTTGAACCGAGACCGTAACGGCCGCCGATTACCTGAGCGCCTGTTCTGCCTGTAGCGGCAAGAGCAGCAACAACGTCAAGGAAGAGGGGCTCGCCGAGTGAACCGGGTTCCTTTGTTCTGTCGAGAACAGCAATCTTCTTTGCTGTTGCGGGGATAGCTTCAACAAGCTTTTCTGCGGAGAAGGGTCTGTAAAGACGAACCTTAACGAGACCGACCTTTTCGCCCTTAGCGGTGAGGTAATCGATAACTTCTTCTGCAACGTCGCAGATGGAGCCCATTGCGATGATTACTCTTTCAGCATCGGGAGCACCGTAGTAGTTGAAGAGCTGATAGTTTGTGCCAAGCTTAGCGTTAACCTTAGCCATATATTCTTCTACGATAGCGGGAAGTGCATCGTAGTAGCTGTTACAAGCTTCTCTGTGCTGGAAGAAGATGTCACCGTTTTCGTGTGAACCGCGCATAACGGGTCTCTCGGGGTTGAGTGCTCTCTTGCGGAAAGCTTCAACAGCGTCCATATCGCACATTTCCTTGAGGTCCTCGTAATCCCAGATTTCGATCTTCTGGAGCTCGTGGGATGTACGGAAACCGTCGAAGAAGTTGATGAAGGGAACTCTGCTCTTGATGGAAGCAAGGTGAGCAACTGCACCGAGGTCCATAACTTCCTGAGTGTTTGTTTCAGCGAGCATAGCGAAACCTGTCTGACGGCAGGCATAAACGTCTGAATGGTCACCGAAAATGTTAAGAGCGTGTGAAGCTACGCAGCGTGCCGAAACGTGGAAAACGCTGGGAAGAAGCTCACCTGCGATTTTATACATATTGGGGATCATAAGAAGCAGACCCTGTGATGCTGTGTAGGTAGTTGTGAGAGCGCCTGCTGCAAGTGAGCCGTGAACTGTACCGGCTGCGCCTGCTTCTGACTGCATTTCGGCAACCTTAACGGTTGTGCCGAAGATGTTCTTGCGGCCCTGTGCGGACCACTGGTCAACATAGTCTGCCATGGGGCTTGAAGGAGTAATCGGATAAATACCGGCTACTTCTGTGAAAGCATAGGAAACGTGAGCCGCAGCGTTGTTTCCGTCCATGGTCTTCTTGATTCTTGCCATATTCTTTTCCTCCTAAAAATTTGTACGAAGTGATTTTGCATTAAAACACCATTGATTATATTAACACCTTTCTTTATATTTGTAAACCTTTAAATATTCCAAATTGACGGAATTTTTTGAAAATAATTTGTATAAAGATATCAATTAATGAATTTTATATCTTTTTTGCGAAAAAACGGAGACAGGATTAATATAACTTTAACATAATTCAAACGTCCTCTTCTTGACTTTTTTGCTTAAAAATGTTAATCTATATTGCATATTATTTTTTGGAGGTGTGAGTTTTGATACTCAACGTTGTTCAACAGTTTTTCCTTAAACTCTTTTCAATTTTCTTTGCGATGTCAGTTTCCGTTTCGGGTGCGATTGCTCCTCCCTCAACGGAAAACCCCATCAAGCCCAAGGATGCAGAAAACGTAAACCTTGTTTTCGCAGCACTTGCAGATCCTCAGATTTCAAACTATATGTTTGACAGATACGCGGTTTTCGGCGCAGCAATGGAAGACCTTCACGCATCCGAGCGCATCGATGCCGTTGTTCTTGCAGGTGACGTTGCAGAAAACGGTCTTGCAGAAGAATATCAGCTTGTTTACGACGGTCTCAAGGGTATCGAAGGCTGCCGCTATATTTCAGCTACAGGTAACCACGATATCAGACTCCGTGCATACAGCCAGTCCAAGAAGCGTTTCAACGAATTTGCAAACGCTCTCAACAATAACGTTGATCCCGTTTCGGAGTTCCATTTCACCGAAAGAATCAACGGCTATAAGTTCATTGTTATGGGCTCAGATAAGTCTGCTTTTGAAGAAGCAAACATCAGCGACGAGCAGGTTGCATGGCTTGACAGCGAGGTTAAGGCTGAAAACGGTGCACCCACTTTTGTTATCCTCCATCAGCCCCTCAAGCTCACACACGACCTCCCCAACACCTGGGGTAACGGCACAAATCCCAACGCAGGCTCAGTCGGCGACCAGAGCGACGCTATCAAGGAAGTTCTCACAAAGTATGAAAACGTTGTTCTTATCACAGGTCACCTTCACACAGGCTTCGGCGAGGCTTCATATGAAACAATCGGCAGCCTTCATATGGTAAACGTTCCTTCTCTTTGCATCGATAACAAAGACGGTCAGTATAACGGCTCAGGTCTCGGCTATATCGTTGAAGTTTACGATAACGAAATTATCTTCAGAGCAAGAAATCTCGAAACAGGCGAGTGGCTCACAGACTATGACGAGGTTATCACCCTCAAGACCGCTGAATAAGACGGAGGATAATTCAGATGAAGAAAAACTTTTTAAGAATTCTCAGCATCGTTCTTTGCCTTGCTGTTTTATCCACAAGCTTTGCGTTTACTGCATTTGCTGAAGAGGCAAATGCGGATGCAGCTCCCTTCCGCATCTCCGTTACAATGAACGGTGACGCAAGCACACAGAGAGGCTTCTGCTGGTACACAAAGACTAACGTCGAGAGCAAGGTTGAGGTTTTCAACGTTCTCGGAATTCCCGTTGACGCAACCGTTGATTACGAAGACGTAATCGAATGGGATGGCAACTTCTGCCATCAGGCTGTTGTTTCGGGGCTCGAAGCAGGTAAGATTTATACCTTCAGAGTCGGTGACGGCACAACCTTCAGCGATTACGGCACATTTGTTACCGATAACGGTGACGATAAATTTGATTTCATCGCAATTGCAGACGTTCAGGCAAGCAGCGAAGAAAACTTTGAAAAGGCTTCAAAGGTTCTTGAAGCAGCAAGAGCAACCCTTCCTACTGCTGAATTCATCGTTAATCTCGGTGACTTCACAAACGACAGCACGAACGAAGAATGGGATGCTTACGATAAGTATTTCAGCAGATTCAACACTACTTCGACCCTCGTTCCCATTTCGGGCAACCATGACGGTCTCGGCGTTGAGCATTGGTTCAACAATATGTTCTGCCTTGACACAAGCGAAAGCGTTCAGGTCAAGGACGGCGTAAACTATTCATTCGATTACGGCAATGCACACATTGCAGTTCTCAACACAAACGACCTTCTTGCTATGTCAAACGCACAGCTTACATGGCTCAAAAACGATATGAACGGCACCGATAAGGACTGGAAGATCGTTTTCATGCACAAGTCACCTTACACACTCGGTAAGGACGGCAAATGGCCCGATGCTCTCTATCTCCAGAAGTCACTTGCAAAGACTCTTGACAAGTGCGACGTTGACATCGTTATGAGCGGTCACGACCATATGTATCTGCGTACAAAGGCTCTTGAAAACAACAAGCTTTCCGAGGACGGCACGGTTTACGTTCTTGCAGGTACTGCAGGCACAAAGAGATATGAGATTCGTTCATTCCTTGCAGACCACTATCTTGATACCGATTTCATCGCTGCAATGACAGTTCAGAAGCACGGCTATGCTAACTACTGGAACGGCACAGATTGGTCGGAAACAAAGGAAACTAACGTTGGCGGCGCATTCAACTGCGTTTCAATCAACGGCGGTACTCTTTCGGTAACAGCATACGTTCTTGCTGATGAGCCCGACGCAAACGGCAACCCCGTTATCACTGCGATTGATACTTATTCAATCACAAAGGAAACAGGCAAGAATGAAATCACCTTCACAGGTGACAACACAACAAGCGAGATTGAATATATTCTCGGCGTTGTTCCCAGCTTCCTCCGCCTTGCTGCATATGCATTCGGCGAGTGGCTTCCCAAGTTCCTTATTATGCTCCCTGACCTTCTTGACGTGGTAATCAACGAAGGTACATTCTAAAAAACGCAACCCCTGTACCCTTATCGGGTGCAGGGGTTGATTGCATTTTAATGAGTATTTTCAATCTCAAGCGGGGCCTCTGCGGCGATATTTTCAATGCAGTCAAAGTCTCCGCTTATTTTTATTTGTCCTTTGGATGATGTGATTCCGATTCGTGCGTTTTTCACCTCTTTGCCCCTGAATTCATCAAGCCTTTCATCGGTAAATCTGAGCAGGGCGAGGAGCTTTGCATCGTTTTCGTTCAGCGTGCAGGTGAATTCTCCGTATGTGTTTGAATGCACCTGCGTTACAGCGGCAGGAAGAGTGGTATCTCTGACACAGATTGCCGATTTTTCACGGAATCCGTTCGGGGGAATTCTGCCGAGCGGAATTTCAAAAAGTAAAAAATGCAGGATTATTCCTTTTCTTTCTGCAGTTTTACGCAGAGCAGGAAAGGATTGTCTGAGCTTATATTCCGAGTGTCTGACGGTCTGAGCAACAACGTAACCCTCCGCCTTACAGAAATTTACGGTGAGGTCCTTGTTTTCTTCAATTCCGCTGATAAGCAGGTCGCCTTTAAGCACCGCCGAGCCGACAAAGGTTTCGGCTGTGCCGTTGAACGGGCGAAGAATGAGAATCTGACCGTCGTGTGCGGCAACGATGTTGCAGGGGTCGGAGGATTGGTCTGTCGGCGGTTTTTCAACGGTTTCTCGTATTTCTATCACAGCGGTGCAGCCCGAAAAATTGATGTTCAGCCACGAAACGTCGGGCAGCCTGCGCAATGCGGCGGCCTCGGTTTCGGAAACGTCAATCCGTGCAAGGCTTGCACCCTCACGTACTCCGAGAGCCTCAACAGCCGAGAGAATTTCCTCATCGGACACCCGTACGTTGCCCGTTATTTCGATATGCCATATTCTCGTTGAGAGAAAAATAACGGAAAGGATGCAGAAAACCGCACCGACAAGCAGGCCGAGCCTTTTGCGGTGCTTTCTCACAAGAAACGGCAGACCGTGTTTCTTTGATATCCGCACCGTCATACCCGATTTTTTTGCAATCGGACGGATGCGTTTATAGCTTTTCAGGTCGGTCTGTGCGGAAACGACGGAATCGATGCAACGCAGATTCTTCAGCGGAATTCTGTTGATTTTGCAAAGATTTATGAATCTTTCGGGGAATCCGTAACGGGCAGTAAAGCTGACGTAGCCCAGCAGAAATCCGAGCAGCTTCATCAAAAGCATAGTTGCCTCCTAATTGCTGAAATCGATGCTTGTTATGATTCCTCTTATTTCTGCGCAGGAATCCTGCATTTCCGTTATCGTCAGCGAGCAGCCGCAGAATCTGACCGTGAGCTTTCCCGTGTTGACGGCGACGGAGGAATCGCTGTATTCAAGAATTCCCACGCAGCCTTCGACGGTTGCCTCCCTGTTTCCGCAGATTTCGATTCGGGCGTAACCCGAAAGGGCATCCTGCGGCAGGTCAAGATTCCGTCCGATTGATTCGATTATCTTTTCGCCGCGGCTTTCACGGCAGCTTCTTTTGTTTCTCATCTTAATCCTCCGAAACGTTTTACTCTATAGCTATGTTGATTCGTAAAGAAAAAGAACGCAGCTGCATATTATTTAAAATGATTCTGATTCGGATGGGGTGGCTTGATGAAAAACGGAAGATATGCCGCATTGGCGGTGGGTGCGGTACTGTTTGCTCTGCTTTTTGTTTTCAGGGAGGATTTCCTGAGAGGGGCTGCGGTCGGACTTTCAAACTGTGCGCAGGTTATTATACCGTCACTTTTTCCGTTTATGACGGCGGCATCGTTTCTTGGGGAAGGAGAATTGCCGAAAACGGTCAAAAAAATCGTTGAGCCGATTACAATGCGGCTTTTCGGGCAGCCTGCCGAGGCTGCGATAGCCGTTGCCGTCGGACTTTTCGGCGGATATCCGTCGGGAGCAAGGGCTGCGTCATCGCTTTATAAAAGCGGAAAAATAAGCCGTAAGCAGGCGGAAAGCCTGATGCTTTTCTGCGTGAATCCGGGTGCAGGCTTTTGCGTCAATGCGGTTGGTGCAGCATTGCTCGGCTCGGAAAAAGCAGGCAGCGTGATTTTTGTTTCACTCTGCATTTCCGCAGTGATAACGGGTCTTTTGGCGAGCTCACGTAAAAATGAGGTTTTCCGTCCCGAAATCACTGTGCAGAAAAGTCTTTCGGAAATTTTTGTTGAGGGCGTTGCATCGGGAGCATCGGGAATAATCGGCGTTTGTGCGTTTACAACTCTGTTTTCGGGAATACTTGCGGTTGTTTCGGGATTCGTCGGTGAAAAAACTGCGCTTCCCCTTGCTTGTCTGCTTGAAATAACAAGCGGATGTGCGGCGGCTTCGGGCAAAGTTCCGATGCCGATTCTCGCAGGCGCTTGTGCTTTCGGCGGCCTTTGCGTGCATATGCAGATATTTTCCGCCGCAGGGGGATTGAAACCCGATCTGAAAAAATTCTATCTGTTCAGATTGCTCCATTCGGTGCTTTCTGCAGGCATATGTTACGTGCTTTTTAAACTGTTCCCCGTTGAAGTGCCGACCTTTTTATCGGTTTCGGAAAACGCATCGCTTTATTCATTTTCCGTTCCTGCGGCGATATCGTTGCTGTTTTTTTCCTCACTGCTTATATTTGACCTTGATAAGCAACGGAAAATGTGTTAAGATTTGGAGGAAAGGTCGGATTTAATGAAAAGTAAGCTTTTAAATAAAGATGCATATGAAGCAATTTGCAGGAACTGTAAGCACGGCAGACTTTCTCCCGAGGGCGATACGGTCCTCTGCGTAAAAAAGGGAATCGTTGACCCCGACGGAAGCTGCAGAAGATATTCCTATGACCCTCTCAAGAGAGTGCCGAGAAAAATGCCTGCCGTACGGGAGGCAAATCCCGAGGATTTTGACCTGAGCATTGATATTGATTTGCCCGAAAAACCGAAGAACGAAATTCCTGCAGTTGCTGAAGAAACGCCCGAAGCTGTTGAAGAATCACCTGAAATTGCTGAAGAACTGCCCGAAATTATCGAGGAATCGCCCGAAATACCCGAAGATATTCCCGATGAGGCTGAAGAGCAGGAATCAGAAGAAACGGAAAATCCTGCAGAAGAGCCGGAAGAATCGGAAAGTACTGAAGACGAATCCGACGAAACGGATGAAGAGGCTGAAGGTAACTGGTCGAAAACAAGCATTTTTGATATCGGTGACGAAATGGAGTCAGATTTATGAAAACGTTAAAAGAATTTGTATGTAACCCTCTGCCCACTGCCAATGCTCACGCATCAACGGTGCTTCCGCTTCCCGACGGCTCGGTTGTTGCTGCATGGTTCGGCGGAACAAAAGAAAAGGACGATGACGTTGATATCTGGTTTGCCAGAAGAGACGAAAACGGATGGGGAGAGCCCGGCGTTGTTTCCTATGCGAAGCATCTGCCTCACTGGAATCCCGTTCTGTTTCTCGGTGAAAACGGTGAAATCCGTCTTTTCTTTAAGGTTGGCAAAAATATTCCTTCGTGGCGCACCTTTGTGAGCGTTTCGACTGACGGAGGAAGAAGCTTCGGCAAGCCCGAAGAGCTTGTTGCGGGCGATAAAAGCGGCGGCAGAGGCCCCGTTAAGAATAAGTGCATCCGCCTGAGCAACGGCAGGATTCTTGCTCCTGCATCGTTTGAAAACAGAGGCTGGAACTGCTTTGTTGATATCTCGGACGACGATGGAATTACCTGGAGAAAAACTCCGAAAATCCGCACCGAAAGAGAAACCCCGATGTTCAACCGCCTTAATGCATATACAAGCAACAAGATTCCGATGATTCAGCCGACTCTCTGGGAGAGCGAAAACGGCAAGGTACATATGCTTACAAGAACTCCCGTGGGCAGAATCTACAGAAGCGATTCCGACGATTACGGCGAAACCTGGTGTCAGGCATACGCAACCGAACTGCCGAATAACAACAGCGGAATCGACCTTGTGAAAACTCCCGACGGAAGCCTCTGGCTTCTTTCAAATCCCGTTGAGGAAAACTGGGGTGAGCGTTCACCGCTGACGTTGCAGAAATCCGTTGATAACGGTGCAACGTGGGAAACCGTTCTTGTTCTTGAAGAGGAAAAGAAGGACAGCGAATTCGCTTATCCGGCTATCGAATATTTTGACGGCAGTCTTTACGTCACTTATACGTGGGAGCGCCTCAACGTTGCATACTGGAAAATAGATTTGTAAAAAATAAACTCCGCAGAAAGCTGATTTCTGCGGAGTTGTTTGTTAAAGCGTGTTGCTGAAAATTTTCGATTTTTTGAAAGCATAATAAAGCGGAATGCCGCCTGCAAGGCAGACTGCCAGCTCACCTGTACCGACCTCAAGAGCCGATATTGCAAACAATGCAAAGGTTGCGTCGCCTTCAATCATCAGAAAGGTTATCTCTGCTCCGACAATCAGTGCGTTAAAGATAACGGGCATCAGCAGGGAGAGCAGGGGGATGCCTTTGAACGTCACTTTTCTCAATGCCCTTGCGGATATTGCCGCGAGCAAGGTTGCCGCCGAGCCGAAGAGAATATCCCATATTCCCATCGGGCTTGAAAGATTGCCGATAATGCATCCGATTGTCAGTCCCGGGATTGCCGCAGGGGTGAAAACCGAGAGGATTGTCAGTGCCTCCGAAAGCCTGAACTGAATGTTGCCGTAAGCGATTCCGAAGGTTGCGCTCAGGTAGGTTGCCGCGGCATAGATTGCCGCAATCATCGCTCCGTGAACAAGGGCGGTGATTTGTTTTTGTCTTTTTTTCATTTTGTGCTCCTTTTGCTGCCGTGCAGCGCCTTTAGTTTTGTTTGACACCGAGCAGGTGCCTGTCAGGAAGGTTTCGAACTGACATATTTCAGCAGTATATACTGCCTGCGCCCGAATTAAAGATATTCGGCAAGTGCCTTGAGGTTTTCAACCGCAACGCTTGCTCTGATATCTGAATTTTCGTATTCCTCGGGGCTTGTGACGCCGCTGTAAACGAGTGCGCAGGGAATGCCGTGGTTTGCGCCGATTGCAATGTCGGTTGCGAGTCTGTCACCGATAAACGCAAGCTCGCTTCTTTCGCAGCCGAGCATTTCGGTGATATAGTCAACCGTTGCGGTCATAGGCTTGCCGAGCACCTGGGGTCTTTTGCCCGTTGATGCGGCGAAAAGCTCAATCATCGAGCCCGTGTCGGGCATATAACCGTCTGCCGTGGGGCAGTTGAGGTCGGGGTGAGTTGCAATGTAAATTGCACCCTTGTCGATATATCTGACCGCATCCCACATTTTCTGATATGTGAGAGTGGTGTCGAAGCCGAGCACAACGATATCGGGGTCGGCGTCAACGAGGTTGATGCCTGCCTTTTTAAAATCACCCGTCAGTCTTTCGTTACCGAGAAGAAAAACTTTCTTGCCTGCATAATTTCTGTTAAGGTAATCTGCGGCAACGTGGGAGGAGATAATAACTCTGTTTTCGTCAACGGGGAAGCCCATTTTTTCGAGCTTTGCTCTGCATACCTCAACGTTGTTGGAAGAGTTGTTGGTGAAGAAATAGAAATCTCTGCCCGTTTCTCTGACCTTGTTTATGAAGTCAATCGAGCCTTCAATGATATTTCCGTCAAGATAAAAAGTGCCGTCCATATCAATGATGAAATATTTTGTGTTTGAGAAAATTGTGTTTTCTGCCATTTTTATGCGTCCTTTCGTCAGATTCGCTCAAATAGTAATTTTATCACATTCCTTTGAATAAGGCAATAAAAAGTTTGGTACTTGCCTAAAAACCCGACATATATTATAATTATTATCGGAACAGAAAGCGAGGTGAGCCGTATGAATGAAAAACTGCCGCAGCTGCGAAAAAAATCAATGAGTCTGCCGCTGACACCGGGCGTTTACCTGATGAAAAACAAAAAGGGCGAGATTATTTACGTCGGCAAGGCGAAGGCACTCAAAAACAGAGTCAGCACATATTTCGGCTCGCAGAATAACCACACCGCAAAGGTGCGGAAAATGGTTGAAAACGTTGATGATTTTGATTATATCCTTTGCGACAGTGAATTTGAAGCGCTTGTGCTTGAGTGCTCGCTGATAAAGCAGCACAGCCCGAAATACAACATTCTTCTCAAGGATGACAAGGGTTATCATTATATAAAGGTGACGGATAACGGTTGGAAAAATATTCTTGCCGTAAAGCAACGGCTTGATGACGGCGCGGAATATATCGGGCCTTATACGGGGTCTTACGGTATAACGAATGCGGTTGAATCTGCAAAAAAGATTTTCCGATTGCCGCAATGCTCCAAGGTGTTTCCCAGAGATTATAAAAAGAGCAGACCGTGCCTGAATTTTTATATCGGTCAGTGCTCTGCGCCGTGTGCAGGCAAAACCGACAAGGAAACCCATAACGAAGCGGTCCGTCAGGCGCTTGATTTCATTATCAACGGCTCGGGCTCCGTTATTGAGGAATTGACGGCTAAAATGGAGGAAGCCTCCGAAAACCTTGAATTTGAAAAAGCGGCAAAGCTCCGTGATAAAATAAATGCAATCAAGAAAGTGACCGAAAAGCAGAAGGTTGTTGCCGCATCGGTTGAAGAGCAGGACGTTTTTGCGCTTGTCTGCTCGGGCGGCAGCGAAGCTCCCAAGGCGTGTCTTTCGGTTTTGCGATTCAGGGATGCCCGACTTTATGACAGCGAGCATTTCATTATAGATATGCCCGAAAATCTGCCCGAGGCAAGGCACGAGCTTATAAGAAGCTATTATTCAATGCGTGATTTTGTGCCGAGAAGAGTTGCTGTTGACGGCGAAGTTGACGGCGATGAGGTGCTTTCCGAGTGGCTTTCGTCGTTGGCGGGCAGAAAGGTTGCCATTGCCGTGCCGCAAAGGGGAGAGCAGCATTCGCTGGTTGAAATGTGCCGTTCAAATGCGGCGCAGAAGCTTGCGCTTTATCTCGGAAAAACGGGCAAATCGACGGCGGCTCTTGACGAATTGGGAGGTCTGCTCGGTCTAAAGGCACCGCCCGAATATATAGAATCATACGATATATCGCACACCGCAGGAAGCGAAAACGTTGCAGGTATGGTCGTTTTCAAAGGCGGACACCCTTACAGAAAGGCATACCGACGCTTTAAGGTCAAGGGCTTTTCGGGTCAGGATGACTATGCGTCTATGGCGGAGGTGCTTGAAAGAAGAATTCTGCGTTATTTTGAAGAAAAAGAAAGCGGTGAGGGCTTCGGCAGACTGCCCGACCTTATTCTGCTTGACGGCGGTAAGGGTCAGGTCAATGCGGTGCTTCCCGTTTTTGAAAAATACGGTCTTGATATTCCGATTTTCGGTATGGTCAAGGATTCTCACCACAGAACAAGGGCGATAGCACGCTCGGGTGATGAGCTTTCGCTGACGTCAAAAAGGTCGGCATTCACGCTTGTTTCGACAATTCAGGAGGAGGTACACCGATATTCCGTTGAATATCACCGCAGCCGCCGCAAAAAATCCTCCGTTTCAACCACCCTTACGTCAATCGAGGGAATCGGCGAATCGAGAGGTAAAGCGCTTCTGAAGCATTTCAAAACAATGAAAGCAATCGGCGAGGCGAGCGTTGAGGAAATCGCCGCCGTCAAGGGCATGAATAAAAATGCCGCAAGGGCGGTTTTTGAGGCTTTTCACGGCAAAAATAATTCCGACGGAGAATGATTTTTCAAAAAAATGAACATTATCGGCAAATTATCTTGACATTTTATGCGTTTTAATGAGATAATAAACCGATAATAGACAATAGGGTATATGCCCTTTGCTGCTCCGTCAATGACGGACGGGAGGAAAAATATGAGAGTTATTACAGGCTCGGCAAGAGGAATGTCACTCAGAACTCTTGAGGGCGACAACGTCAGACCGACTACCGATAAGGTCAAAGAAGCGGTTTTCAGCGCAATTCAGTTTGAGATTGAAGGCCGCAGAGTGCTCGACCTTTTCGCTGGCTCGGGTCAGCTCGGAATCGAGGCACTCAGCCGCGATGCCGAAAACTGCGTTTTTGTTGATGCGGATAAGAATGCAATCCGTATCGTAAAAGAAAACCTTGAAAAAACAAGACTTGCCGACAGGGCAACCGTTATGCAGACGGATTCTCTTGCCTTTCTCGGAATGACAGATAAAGTTTTCGACCTCGCCTTCCTTGACCCTCCTTTCGGTACGGGTCTGCTCCAGAAGGCTCTTGCAAAGGTTGAGCCGAGGATTGCAGAAGGCGGTCTTGTGATATGTGAGCACCCTTTCGGAGAAGAAATGCCCGAGGTGCAGGGCGGTCTTGAAAAGCAGAGAGAATATAAATACAGCAAAACGGCGGTTACCGTTTACCGGAAGGGATGATGAGTTATGAAAACAGCTATTTGTCCCGGCAGCTTCGACCCCGTAACGATAGGCCACATCGATATTATCCGCAGAGCGGCAAAGCTTTTTGATAAGGTCATCGTTGTCGTAATGTTCAATTATCATAAGCCGACAAGCTATTTCACGGCAGACGAGAGAGTTGAGCTGATTAAACGAAGCACAACCGATATTGAAAATATTGAGGTCGAGACCTACAGCGGTCTCCTTGCCGACTATGCCGCGCAGAAGGGTGCGTGTGCCGTTGTCAAGGGATTGAGAGCTGTATCCGATTTTGAATATGAATTCCAGCAGGCGCTGACAAACAAAAAGCTGAATCCTGAAATGGAAACGGTTTTTGTTGCGGCGGATGCTGAAAATATGTACTTATCGTCAAGCGTAGTCAAGCAGGTCTGCGAATTTGGCGGAGATATAAGCGAATTTGTTCCCGCAGAGGTTTGCAAAGATATTATAAAGCGAATTAAGGAAAGGAAGTAAGATTATGAGCATTGAAGCTTTACTTGATCAGATCGAAGATATAGTTGAGGCAGGCTCCAAAGTGCCTTTCAGCAGCAAAGTGGGCGTTGACGCCGAGGCAATCAGAAAGGTTATCGAGGATATCAGACTCAGTCTCCCCGGCGAGCTTGCACAGGCAAGAACAATCATCGCTGACAGAAACAACATCCTTGTCAAGGCAAAGAACGAGGCCGTTTCCGCCGTAACAAGCGCTCAGGAAAAATCCAGAGCACTTATTTCAACTGCAGAGGATAAGGTCAGAGAGCTTGTTCTCAGGACCGAGGATTATACCAAGGGCAAGGTAGAGGATGCAGAGAATCAGGCAAGAAGAATTGTCGAGGCTGCAAATGATGATGCAAAAGCAATCAGACAGAGTGCGCAGGTTGAGGCTGCAGCTATGGTTGAGAGCAGCGAAATCGTTATCCAGAGCAAGGCTGCTTCCGAAGCTTATATCAGAGCTGCCCAGGAAGAAGCACACGCAACCGTTGAGGGCGCAAAGGCTCAGGCTGAAAATATTCTCAACGCAGCAAACGAGCAGGCTGAAAGAACAACCGAGGAAGCACGCCGCTGCGCAGACGAGGCTATTGAAAAGGCCAACAAATGGTCAGCAGAAATCAGAGTTGCCGCAGGCGATTTCATTGAAGAGATTATGGCAACCGCAAATAACGCAATTGCAAACAGCCTGACTGAAATTCAGGGAGCAAGAGCAAGCATCAAGAGCGTCACAAGCAAAATCGAAGCTCCTGAAGAAGAATAAAAAATCAACCGGCCTGTACGTTCAAGCGTACAAGCCGGTTTTTGTTCAGATATCGTCATCCTGCTCGGATTCTTCAGGTATTCCTTCGGGTATATCCGAGAAATAGGTGTTTTGAACGGCATCGATAATTGCGCTTTTGCGAAGGCTCTTGCGATAATATTCGATGATAAGGCGTTCCTCTTTTGTCAGGATGCAGATGCGTGAATCGTTGTCATCCGAGCCGAGCTCCGCCGTTCTTGAAAAACCGTTTTCTTCATCCGGAAAGAAAACCGATATCATACTGTCGGCAGAGATGCCGTAAAGCGATGAGAGCTTTGCAAGACGGGGAATATCGGGCAGTCTGCCGAGCTCATATTTTGTGTAGGTTGAGCGGTCGACTTCAAGGTATTCGGCAACCGCCGTCTGTGAAAATCCGTGCTCCTTGCGAAGCGCTTTAAGCACTTCGCCAAAAATGCAGGGATCGTTTTTATCATATTTGATGTTCATTCGTCTGACCTCCGTAAAGTGTGACGGGAGATTGATTACCTCTCAATTATAAACGATTTTGCAAAAAAATCCATATATATTTATAAAAAAATTCAAATTTTTCAGGTTGGCGCATACGGTTTGCGGTCAAAACTGCCGAAAATACGCTTTTGGAATAAATCACTTGACAAAATAAATATATTCTGTTAAAATTAAAGACCGCTGCGGTAAGCGCAGCAGGATTAAATATTTTTATTCCTTGCCACGGATGCACCGTGGCCAAAGACCAGAAGGAGGTGCTTTAAGAATGTCAGCAAACATCAGCTATGAGACAGTGTTGGTTTTTTCAGTTGCCAACGGTGAAGAAGCTGCTCAGCCTCTTGTTGAGAAATTCAAGGCTATGATCGAAGCTAACGGCACTCTTGAGAGCGTTGAGGAATGGGGTAAGCGCAAGCTTGCATACCTCATCAACGACGAAGCAGAGGGTTACTACGTTCTCTTCAATTATCAGGCTGCTCCCGAATTTCCCGCAGAGCTTGACCGTGTTGTGAAGATCACAGACGGCGTGCTTCGCTCACTCATCATCAAAAAGTAAGGAGGTCGCAAAATGTTAAATAATGCCGTTATTATGGGCAGACTTGTTGCCGACCCCGAGCTGCGCACAACAGGAAGCGGAATTTCCGTAACTTCGTTCACTGTAGCCGTTGACAGACGCTTTGTCCGCCAGGGCGAAGAGCGTCAGGCAGATTTCATTGACATTATTGCGTGGAGACAGACTGCTGAATTTGTCAGCAAGTATTTCCGCAAGGGTTCAATGATTGCCGTTCAGGGCTCAATCCAGACCAGAATGTATGAGGACAAAAACGGTAACAAGCGTAAGGCTGTTGAAATCGTTGCCGATAATGCAAGCTTCTGCGGCTCAAAGGCAGAAAGCGGTACAGGCAGCTACGGCAGAAACGACAGCGTTGCTCCTGCTCAGCCCGCCCCCTCATATTCAACTGCAGACGAAGGCGATTTCAAAGAAATTCCCGAGGACGATCTCCCCTTCTGAGAGATCTCCCAAATTAACTGAAACTGTAAAGGAGGTTTAATCCGTGGCATACGAAAAGAATGACAGAAGACCCAACAAAAAGGGCCGCAGAAAGGTTTGCTCATTCTGCGTTGATAAAGTTGAATGCATCGATTACAAGGATGTAAACAAGCTTAACAAGTTCACTTCTGACAGAGCAAAGATTCTTCCCCGCCGTGTAACAGGTACTTGCGCTAAGCATCAGCGTGAGCTCACCACAGCTATCAAGCGTGCACGTCAGATTGCTCTTCTTCCCTATACAAGTGACTGATAAAGCAATATAATGCAAAAACTAAACGGGTACACCGCAGCGTGTGCCCGTTTTTTAATGAATGCTGAAAAGTGAAGAATGAATAGTTTCGGAAGGGCTTCGCCCTTGAGCCCGAGTCTATTTTTCTTCCATAATTAATGTTACGACGGTCATATCGTCAAAGTTTTCGCCGCATTTACGGCGTGCCGTTTCAAGAAGCAGCCTTGAAAAATCCCTTGCATCGGGATTTCGGGCTGCTTTTATTTCGTCCCGAAGCCAGATGTTACCGTTTCCGAGGATTCCGTCGCTGACCATGACGAGCATATCGCCGCCCTTGAGCTTGACGGTGCAACGGCTGAAGCCGACGTCGTTGATGATTCCGAGCGGAGTTGACGGCGGCTCGGCGGTGTGCACTCTGCCCGGGCAGGTGTAAAATGACGGTGCGGCGCCTGCTTTGAGAAGGGTAACCTCTCCGCTGAAAAGGTCAATTTCCGCAACGTCAAGGGTTGAGAGCGATTCGTCGTTGGATTTTACGGCAAGTGCGGTGTTGGTTATTCCGAGTGCGGTTTCCGTGCTGATTCCCGTGCGGATAAGCCTTGAAAAAAGCTCAACCGTCATTGCGGAATCAATTGCCGCCCTGCCGCCTGTGCCCATACCGTCGCTCATAACCACAAAGGCCTTGGATTCCGTGCGGAAGCATTCGAAATAATCACCGCAGAGCTTTTTGTTTCCGCAGCTTGCGGAGGCGGCGCCGAAGCTGAAATCGAAAATTTCCTTGCGCACGAAAACAAGCTCCTTGCCGTCGGAAACCTCCCTGATTTTCGGAGGACACATTTCCGCACCGATTTCGGCAGAAAGGCTTGCGGTCAGCCGCAGTAGAGACGTGCTTTGCGGTATATCGCCGACAACGCATCTCAATCGGATTGCACCCGAAACGGGTTGAGTGCAGATGACGGATTTGACGTCAAAGTCTCTGTCCGAAAGCACTCTCAATGCGGTGCGCTCTTTAATATGGAGCGTAGCGGCGTCTGCTTCAACACCGTCGGCAAGCTCTTTGAGAAGATTAGACATCACGTCAAACTGACCGCAGGCCATTTCGCGGCTTTTCGCCGAGGAAGCCTGCAGGGCGTTTATTGCATTGCGGCTCGAATAAATTCTGTTGAATGCATCTGCCAGACGGTGTGTGCTCGGGCATATCATATCGAAATCGGCAGGGAAGTCCTCCGCCGATACGGCGTTTCCCTGTGCAAGCTTTTCGATTATTGCGGAAAACTCACCGTTTTCGGGGCAGGGGTTGTCCTTTAACGGACATTCGGCACAGACTCTTTCTTTTACACGCAGGGTTACGATTACGTCGTTTGCGGGAGCAAGAGCTTCTATTCCCTCGGAAACCGACCTGACGCATTTTGAAACGGAGCCTACCGCACGGGAGGCGGCAAGGAGCTTTTTCTTTGTGCCGCTGAATTCTGCGGTGAGCCGTCTTTCCTTCGGCAGAGAAATTTCAGTGCGCAGTTTGGTGAGGTGTTTTTTGGGTATTGCAACGAAAAGAAGTGCCGCCGCCGCTGATTCCGCAAAGACGGAAACACCCTCCGCCGACCCGTCAATCAGAGCTGAAACGCCCGTTACTCCAGAGAAAACAAGGGCGGTTATCAGCTGACCGTATTTTGAGAAAATTCCCGAAGCGAGGCCGCTTATGCCGTAGCAGAGACTCAGCGCAACGCTTGTGCCCGATACCGCAACGCAGGTGCCGATTGAAACGCCTGCTATGCTTCCTCCTGCCTGCGAGAAAAGCGAAGAGGCAACGATAATTACGAATGAGCCGAAAAAACGGGCGGGCCTGAATCCGAAAACGCTTACCTCCGATGAGCCGAGGAGCAGGGTGCAAAGGCTTATCATTATGCAGATAAGGCTGTGGTTATCCAGCATATAAAGACTGCGTTTTTTGTTAATGCAGTTAACCGTACCCGAGTAAAAAACAACCGACCCTGCACAAAGAAGCGACGAGCATATGTTGAGCATAAATGCGTTAAGTGACGGCGTGCCTGCAAACATCATTACTGTTGAGGATGCAACCGTAAACAGAAAAACCGTTACAGAAAGAATCAGGATTCTTCTGTGGCTTATGCGCAGTTTTTCGATTGCGAGCACCGCACCGACCGTACCTGCAAGAGGAATCAGGCAGCAAAGGGCATCGGTTTCGTTCATACGCAGAAAACAGCCCGTTATTCCGCCGAGGCAGGCTGCAATCAGCTCCGCACCTTTGCAAGCTGCAGACAGCCCGATGCAAAGCGGCACTTTGACCGAAAACAAGCCTGCGCCCGACAGCGTGAAGCTGCTCATATAATACAGAAGCAGGCTCAGAATATATGCACCTTTGTCAACCAGCCTGTCCGCCTTTTCTTTTTCCGAATTCTTTTTTGCACGTTCCATTTTATAATTCCTTTCTTCAAAAATACCGTTCAGAATAATTTTAAGTACCTGAAAAAGGAAAAACTGTCAGTTATTGAGATGCGGGAAAATATTTTTTTAAAATTTTTTGTAAAAATTATATTTTTACTGTTCAAATGCAGGATTTTGTGCTATAATAAATCGAATATATACTAAATATAGTGGGAGGTATGTGCCGTGGACTTTGAAAACGAGCATCAGGGGCTGATAATCGGCAGAAATGCTGTTTCAGAAGCGCTCCGCAGCGGCAGGTCAATCGACAGCCTGATGGTTGCAAAGGGAGAAAGAGGCGGCTCCGTCGGCAAGATTATTGCACAGTGCCGTGATAAAGGAATTGTCATCAAGGAAACGGACGTGCGTAAGCTCGATAAGCTTTGCGGCGGTGCAAACCACCAGGGCGTTGCGGCGTGGGCGGCGGTGCACGAATACTCAAGCATTGAGGATATTCTCGCAAATGCCGAAAGCAAGGGCGAGCAGCCGTTTGTGATAATCTGCGATGAAATCGAGGACCCCCACAATCTCGGCGCTATAATCAGGACCGCCGATGCCTGCGGTGCACACGGAATCATCATTCCCAAGCGCAGAGGTGTTGCTCTTACCTATGCGGTGGGCAAGGTCTCCGCGGGTGCGGTTGAATACGTCCCCGTTGCAAGGGTTGCCAATCTTGCATCAACCATTGAGGAGCTTAAGGAAAAGGGCTTCTGGATTTACGGTGCGGATATGGACGGCACCCGTTGGGATAAGCAGGATTATTCGGGAAGCGTTGCTCTGGTTGTCGGCTCCGAAGGCAGAGGCATAAGCCGACTTATCAAAGAGAAATGCGACTTTATCGTTTCTTTGCCGATGAAAGGCAAAATCAATTCCCTCAACGCATCCGTTGCGGCGGGAATATTAATGTATGAAATTGCAAAAAACAGGTAGGTGAAGGTTTTGAGCGATTATAAGAAAAACGGCATGGGCGACGAGCTTGATGCTATTCTTGACGAGGTGAGAAGCCGTCAGAGTCTGCTTGATAATGACGTTGAAGCCCCCTCGAAAACGTGGTCTATCGATGATATTGACAGGCTCATCGCTGAAACAAGCGGGGAAGAATACGTTCCTCCCGTTAAAGAGAGTGAGGCATCTTCCGCTAAAGGAATTGAAAGTATTCTCGACTTTGATACAGACCTTTTCACTATCAGACCGATGGGCGAGGAACGTAAGGTTGACGAGATGCAGGATATTTCCTCATCATCGGGCGATGCGGAGGTTGACGGTCAGGAAACCTTCTACGGCGAAGATGATTTTGACGAATCCATTTTCGATATAGAGACCGTTGTTGTTCCCGAGGATGAGCCGGAGGAAGAACCGAGGATTTTCAGGTATTTCCGTCCCGTCCCCGAAGAACCCGTTGAGGAGAAAAAAGAAGAAAAACCCGTCCCCGAAATATCTGTTGTTGATGCGGATAAAAAATCTGCGGCGGAGATTTTCAAGGGTATAATTTCGGAAGCGTCTCCGCAGGAGAAAAAGGAAGAGACGCCCGCAAGTGACGGACATATCAGCGAAAATGACTACAGAACCCGTTTCTTCACGAAGCTCAATCTCGAAAGAACGGGGGATATTGATATTGATGAAGGCGGTCCCGTAGACAAGCCCGGCGTTGTCATCAAGAAAAACGGCGAACCCGATGAGGGCGGCTTTGCGCCCGTACCGAAGGTTGTTGCCGCAGAGGATGCCGAAAGGGAGTTTTCCGAGGATAAAACAAAGGTGCTCGGCGCAAAAGAGAAACCGACCTCTGCTCCGCAAAGGGAAGAGCCGGTATCCGACAACGTTGAGGGGCAGATAATGCTTACGGGTTTTGAGGATATTTCCTCTGAATCCGCGCCCGACGAGGCGGATGAAGGCGACGTTGAAGAAAACCTTTGGGAAAGACGCCGTCAGAAGGCAAAGAATTTCAGACTCATTGATTCGATTGAGCTTGATGAGGACTTTGAAGGAGATTTCGGTCTTTCCGAAGAAGAAAAGGCAAGGGAAGAAAGAATCCGTAAGCGTGAGCAGAGACGTCTTGCTCTTGAAAGAGAAAAACAGGAGCTTGCCGATAAGGTTGCTGCTCACGAATACACGTCTCCCGAAGAAAAGACGAATTTTTATACTTATCTCCATAACGTTAACGATAAGGCAACAAAAGGTCTGCTTGCCGCAGGCGTTATCGGACTGATTGTTGTTGTGCTTAACGTTCTCCCGTTTATTGCGCAGGCTCTTTCCGTTGAAACAGAGGTGTTCACTCAGGGCTCGGTTGCCCTTAACGTTATGAACGCAATCCTGCTTATTGCGGCGGCTGCGGTCAACGGCAAACGCTTTATTTTCGGTCTGACGGCGCTTAAGTCACTCAGGGTTACAAGCGATACTGCGGTCAGCTTCTCGGTAATCATAGCGTTGATTCAGAATATTGTTGCGGCGGTTTCGGGAGCTTCGGGTAACGGAGCAACGGTATTTTCAGCAGCGGCGATTTTTGCGGTGCTTGTTACAAAAATTACCGAAAAGCTCGATGCACAGCGTATCCTTGCCAACTTTGAGGTTTGTGCATTCAAATACGAACATAATATGTTTGCGGTCCATCCGTTTGACAATGAGTCCGAGATTTTTGAGCTCGGCAGAGGTCTTATGATGGGCAACGCAGAGCTTCTTTATTCATCACAGGTTTCGTTCCCTGAAGGTTTTATCAGCAATTCCAAATCCGATGCAGGCGAAAGCAGAATTATGAAAATTCTTCTTCCTGCGGCGGCGGGTGCGGCTCTGATAGTTGCAATCGTATCGGGTATTATAAATAAGGATTTTATGGCGGCGTTTTCTGCTTTCGCAGGCACGTTCTGCGTATGCTGCCCCGTATTTTCGGCATTCATTCCTGCGTTTATTTCGAGGTCAACAAACTTCACCCTCAACGCAACGGGTACTCTTATAACGGGTACGGATACGGCGGAGCAGACCGCTGCATCAAATGCGGTTGTTATCGATTGCGCGGATATATTTGACAGGCAGCGTTGTGTGATGCACGGAATGAAGGATTTCAAGGCTATCCGAATCGACGACGTGCTTCTTTATGCGGCGGCTCTTGTAATCAAGTCGGGCGGTCCGCTCAGAGAAAGCTTTGAGCAGGTTATCGACGGCAGACAAGACCTTCTTCCTGCGGTCAAGGAGCTTACATATGAGGACAAGCTCGGCATTGCGGCAAGAATCCATAATCAGAAGGTGCTTCTCGGCAACAGGAATCTTCTTGTCAACCATAACGTTGACGTGCCTGAAAAGTCACTTGAAGAAAGATATTCGCACAGCGGCAGAAAGGTTATGTATCTTGCTGTCGCAGGAAAGCTTGCGGCGATTTTTGTTGTCAGCTATGCGGTTGACAAGAAGCTCGGCAGATATTTCAAGGTGCTTGAGGATAACGGCATTCAGGTGCTCGTCAGGACAAACGACGTTAACGTAACTCAGGAGCTTATAGCCGACAGCTTTGAACTGCCGAGAGAAACCTTCAAGATTCTCTCCGCAACCGCAGGCAGACTTTTCAAGAGAAGAAGAGACGCCGTATGTGATAAACTTCCTGCAGGAATTATCCATGACGGTACGGCTTATTCGATGCTCAGAGCCGTTGCGGCATCCTGCGATATCAGCGCAAAGATGCGCTTTGCATCCGTTGTGCAGATAATTATCAGTGCGCTCGGTTTTGTTCTCAGCCTTGCTCTTCACTGCACCGAAAACGGAGCTCTTGTCAACGGTCTGACGGCTGTTTTGTTCCTTGCGCTCGGTCTCGGAATTTCCGCAGGAATAATGCTTTTGAGAAAAATTAAATAAAAAAATCAAAAAAATGCTTGACAAAAGCGGATTAATATTATAGAATAACTTGCACAATAAAGCAGAGCAGGTTGGCTCTCACCTTCCGGGAACGTCCCGCGTTGGTCAATAGCTTGTTATTCACAGGGGCAGTTTGCGCCTGTAAAAGCGTTGATTTTATGCGAGGCTGGGATTCCCTGCCTCGCTTTTTTATTGCAAAAAGTTCCGAAAGGTTCTTATCCAATTCAGGAGGTGCTTTAACATCAGCAGCAAAGAACAGCAAATCAATGAGGAAATCCGTGATAAAGAGATAAGAGTTATCTCTAACGACGGCGAGCAGCTCGGCATTATGTCCGCAGCAGAGGCTCTTAAAATTGCAGAAAGCAAAAATCTTGACCTTGTTAAGATTGCTCCCGCAGCAAAGCCCCCCGTCTGCAAAATTATGGATTACGGCAAGTTCCGCTTTGAAAAGGCAAAGAGAGAAAAAGAAGCCAAAAAGAATCAGAGGATTGTTGAAATCAAAGAAATCAGGCTCTCTCTCAACATCGACACGCATGACTTTGATACAAAAATCAACCATGCACGCAAGTTTATCGGCTCAGGCGATAAGGTTAAGGTTTCCATCAGATTCAGAGGCAGAGAAATGGCTCATCCCGAGCTCGGTCTGACCATTATGAGTCGCTGTGCGGAGGCTATGGCTGACGTTGCCGTTGTTGAAAAACCCGCAAAGCTCGAAGGCAGACAGATGCTGATGTTCCTGGCTCCGAAAAGCTCAAAGTAAGAGCCCGACCAAACAAGTGTTTAATTTTAAGGAGGAAATAAACTATGCCCAAGATTAAGACTCACAGCGGCGCAAAGAAGCGCTTCAAGATTTCAAAAGGCGGCAAGCCCATCCGCGCTCATGCTTACAAGTCACACATTCTCAACAAAAAGAACACAAAGCGCAAGAGAAATCTTCGCAAGACAACTGTTGCTGATGTTACAAACTGCAAGCAGATCAAACGTCTTGTTCCTTACAAATAAGACAGGAACTTTGTAAACTACTTTTTAATTAACGGAGGATTTTGAATTATGGCTCGTATTAAAGGCGCTATTATGACTCGCAAGAGAAGAAATAAAGTACTCAGACTTGCAAAGGGCTACTACGGCTCAAAGAGCACTCTCTTCAAGACAGCTAAGCAGGCTGTTATGAAGAGCGGCAACTATGCTTACATCGGCAGAAAGCAGAAGAAGAGAGATTTCCGTCGTCTTTGGATTTCCCGTATCTCCGCTGCTTGCAAGATGAACGGCATGAACTACTCAACATTCATCAACGGTCTCAAGAAGGCTGATATCAACCTCAACCGCAAGATGCTTGCTGAAATCGCAGTTGCCGACCCCGCAGCATTTACAGCTCTCACAGAGAAGGCAAAGGCTGCTCTTAACTAATCATAGCTTGAATAATCAGAGATGTAAGTTTTCTTTGCATCTCTGATTTTTCGCATTTTGCGAGAGAAAAAAACAGTTGAAAAATGCCTTTTTATAGCATAAAATGTCTATATAAAGGTATCAAATAAAATAATATATTAAGGTATCAAATTAATTATTATGGAGAGAATTACAGCCAGAACAAACGACAGAATAAAATATGCTGTTCGCCTTGGAGAGAGTGCTTCATTCCGCAGAGAATGCGGTGAGTTCTTTCTCGAGGGCGCACGGCTTTGCTTTGATGCCGCAAAAACCGGCATTGAAATCAGGCAGGCGTTTTTCACTCCGGCGGCACTTGAAAAATATTCGGATTATACCGATGAAATCGTTGCAACGGGCTGCCTTTGCTTCGAAATCAGTGCTGACGTTGCAAAAAAACTTTCAGATACCGAAAATCCGCAGGGTGTTTTCTGTGTTTGCAGCAAGAGGGGGCTTCCCGCGCAGATTGATTTCTCGGGCAAATATCTTGCTCTCGAAAATCTTCAGGACCCGTCAAACCTTGGTGCGGTGTGCAGAAGTGCGGAGGCACTCGGACTTAACGGCATTATCGTCAGCGGAGGATGCGACGTTTATAACCCCAAGGCCCTGCGTGCGGCGATGGGCTCTTCAATGAGACTTCCGATTACCGAAACGGATAACCTTGCACGCTTTATTGAGGATGCTTCAGCAAACGGAATGAAAACCTATGCTTCCGTGCCGAGAAGCGATGCCGAAGATATCAGGACCGTCAGCTTTGAGGGCGGCGTGATAATCTGCGTAGGCAATGAGGGCTCGGGACTTTCGCAGTCTGCAATCAATGCCTGCGATGCGGCGGTAACCATCCCGATGCTCGGGAGAGCTGAATCCTTCAATGCCTCTGCGGCGGCGGCAATCCTTGCATGGGAGCTGATGCGATGAACGGAAACACTGTTTATTGGGTGTGGCTCTCGATGGCACTCGGTGCGGCGGCAAGAGTGGATGAAATACTCAGCAGCTTTTCGTCCCCGAGGGAGATTTACGAAAGCAGCACGACCGAAAGGATAATCTCGGGTGTCCTTACAAAAAAGCAGATTGAGCGCCTTGAATCAACACCGCTTAAAAATGCCCGTGCGGCAATGGAAATCTGCAGTAAAAACGGCTGGAAGATTTATACCTTGGAGGATAATGATTATCCCGATATGCTTCGTCATATCCCCGACAGACCGCTTGTGCTTTATGTTGACGGCGATATTTCTTACCTCAATTCGAGCATAGCAATCGGCGTTGTCGGTACCCGCAAGCCCTCGTATGAAAGCGTGGAGATTGCGCATAGAATATGTGCAGGAATGTCTATGATGAATGCCGTTATCGTCAGCGGCGGCGCACTCGGAATCGACAGCGCCGCACACGAAGGAGCACTTCAGGCAAACGGCAAAACAATCTGTGTGATGGGTTGCGGTCTCGGCTGCGGCTACCTCAGGGAAAACGAGAATCTGAGAAGAAGAATCAGCAGGTCGGGCGCACTTGTTACGGAATATCCTCCGCTTATGGGCGTTACGAGGCATAGCTTCCCCGAAAGAAACAGAATTATTTCGGGCATAAGCATGGGTGTGCTTGTGGTTGAAGCAGGGGAAAGAAGCGGCTCGCTGATTACCGCACGCAATGCCAACGAGCAGGGCAGGGACGTTTTTGCGATTCCCGGCAGTATTCTCAGCAGTGCGTATACGGGTGTCAACAGACTTATCCGTGACGGAGCAAGCGTTGTGACCTGTGCGGCTGACATCCTTTACGGATATGCGATGGTTTATCCCGAAAGGCTCAATCTTGATGCGCAGATACCTGAGATGACGGATAAGGATTTTTCAAGGCAGGTCAGGCTGACTTTTGTAGGAGACAAGCCGGAAACCGTTGTTGTGAAAATCAAAAAAGAGCCTTTGGGTGACCTTGACCCCGATTCTGCGGCGGTCTACGGTATTTTTAGTAATGAACCGCTTCATGCAGATGAAATCTGCGCAATGACGGGCATACCTGCCCCGAGAGTGCTTTCTGCGCTGATGATTCTTGAAATGGAGAATCTTATCGAAGCGACGGAAGGCAAATGTTATCAGATAGTTTAATGTTAAATTTTAAATATATATCGACAGGAGAATAACCTAAATGTCAAAGCTTGTTATCGTTGAGTCGCCTGCAAAGGCGAATACAATCAAGAAATATCTCGGCAAGGATTTTGAGGTTGTCGCTTCAAAGGGACACATCAGAGACCTGCCTGCGGCAAAGCTCAGCGTTGATGTCAAGAACAATTTTGCTCCCAAATACGCTCTTATAAAGGGCAAGGAGAAACTTGTCAAGGAGCTCAAGGAAAAGGTTGAGGCAAGCGAAGCAGTTTATCTCGCAGCCGACCCTGACCGTGAAGGAGAAGCAATTTCATGGCATCTTGCAACCGTTCTCGGTCTTGACCTGAGCAAGAAAAACCGTGTTACCTTCAACGAAATCACCAAAACGGGTATTGCCTACGGTATGGCTCACCCCAAGCAGGTGAATCTTGACCTCGTCAATGCACAGCAGGCAAGAAGAATTCTTGACCGTCTTGTCGGCTACAGACTCAGCCCCTTCGTTTCGCAGAAAATCAGAAGAGGTCTTTCGGCCGGCCGTGTTCAGAGTGTTGCCGTCAGACTTATCGTTGACCGTGAAAACGAGATCGAGGCATTCAACCCCGAAGAATACTGGATTCTTGAGGCGAAGCTCACCACGGGCCAGAGAAGAGTGCTTACCGCAACTCTTTATTCCGATGAAAACGGCAAGGTCAAAATAGTCAATAAGGAGCAGGCAGATGCTTATCTTGCACGCCTTGACGGTGCCGAATATGAAGTCAAATCCGTCAAGAAGGGCACGAGAAAGAAGAATCCCGCACCTCCCTTCATCACCTCAACTCTTCAGCAGGAGGCTTCGAGAAAGCTCGGCTTCCAGGCAGAAAGAACAATGAGGACAGCTCAGGAACTTTACGAAGGTGTTAACGTAAAGGGCATCGGTATGAGCGGTCTTATCACTTATATGAGAACCGACTCTCTCAGAATTTCCGAAGAAGCAAGAGCCGCCGCAACAAGCTATATTGCAGAGGCTTTCGGCAGCGAATATCTGCCCGAAAAGCCCGTTTACTATAAATCCAGAGCAAACGCTCAGGACGGCCACGAAGCTATCAGACCTTCAGTGCCCTCACTCACTCCCGAGCAGGTCAAGAGCAGCCTGACTTCCGACCAGTATAAGCTCTACAGTCTTATCTGGAAGAGATTTATGGCAAGCCTTATGGCAAGCTGTGTTCAGAATACCGTCAAGGCTGAAATCATTGCACGCAAGGAATCCGACGGCGACAGATTCTGCCTCTTTACTGCAGCAGGCTATTCCGTTAAGTTTGACGGCTTCACAAAGCTTTATGAGCTTGCCGAGGAGGAAACCGACAAGGGTGTCCTTCCCGAAATCAAAGCAGATGAAAAGCTTAAAATCCGCGAGCTTAACGCAAATCAGCATTTCACACAGCCCCCCGCAAGATACACCGAAGCTTCACTTATCAAGGAGCTTGAGGAAAACGGTGTCGGTCGTCCCAGCACGTATGCAACGATTCTTTCAACGATTATCAAAAGAGGATATATTCAGAGAAAGAGCAAGCAGCTTGTGCCTACGGAGCTCGGCGTAGCGATAACGGGTCTGCTTAAGGATAAATTCCCCAAAATCGTAAATACAAAGTTTACCGCACAGCTTGAAACCAATCTCGACCATGTCGGAAGCGGCGACGTCGATTACGTCAGAATGCTTGACGAATTCTACGCCGATTTCGAAAAGACTCTTGACAAAGCCAAGTCCGAGATGAAAAACGTCAAGATTCAGCTTGAGGAGGATATCACCGATATTCCCTGCGACAAGTGCGGAAGAATGATGGTTATCAAAACGGGCAGATTCGGCAGATTCCTTGCCTGCCCCGGATATCCCGATTGCCGCAACGCAAAACCGCTTATCGTCAATACGGGAGCAAAATGTCCCGATTGCGGCGGCGATATCATTGAGAGAAAGTCCAAGAAGGGTCACGTTTTCTACGGCTGCAGCGAGTGGCCGAAATGTAACTTTATGAGCTGGGATGCTCCTGCGGAAAAGCAGTGCCCCGAATGCGGCAAAACTCTTTTCAAGAAGAAGGGCGGCAAGCTTGTCTGTATGGCAAAGGGATGCGGATACGAAAAGGCTCCCGGAAAGAAAAAGAATGATGAATAAGGTTAAGGTTATCGGAGCAGGCTTTGCAGGCGTTGAGGCCGCGTGGCAGCTTGCAAACAGAGGAATCGAGGTTGAGCTTTATGAAATGAAGCCCGTGAGATTCTCTCCTGCTCATTCAAACGAAGGCTTTGCGGAGCTTGTCTGCTCAAACTCCTTCAAGGCAATGCGTCTTGGCTGTGCGGCAGGAATGCTCAAGGCGGAAATGGAGCTTATGGGCTCTCTCTGCGTTGAATGCGCCAAAGCAACGGCTGTGCCTGCAGGCGGAGCGCTTGCGGTTGACAGAGATAAATTCTCTGCCCTTGTAACAGAAAAAATCCTTTCAAGAAAAGAGATTACCGTTATCAGGGAAGAGGTTACCGAAATTCCCGACGGCGACGTGATTATTGCTGCCGGACCGCTTGCATCCGAGGCTCTTTCTGAAAAAATCAGGGAGCTTTGCGGAGGAAGCCTCAGCTTCTTTGATGCTGCGGCTCCGATAGTGACCGCCGAAAGCATCGACCTTGAGTGTGCTTTTATGCAATCAAGATATGACAGAGGCGAGCCCGATGATTATATCAACTGCCCGATGAATAAAGAGGAGTACGAAGCGTTTTATGAAGCGCTTATAAATGCCGAAAGTGCACCTACTCACGAATTCGACAAGCGTAAGGGCGTTTACGAGGGCTGTATGCCCATCGAGGTTATGGCGTCGAGAGGGCACGATACAATCCGTTTCGGCCCGATGAAGCCTGCAGGTCTTGTCAACCCGAAAACGGGTCACCGTCCCTGGGCAAATCTTCAGCTCCGTAAGGAAAACACGGCAGGCACGATGTATAATCTCGTCGGCTTTCAGACGAATCTCAAATTCGGTGAGCAGGAGAGGGTTTTCTCGATGATTCCTGCACTTAAAAATGCCGAATTTGTAAGGTACGGTGTTATGCACCGCAATACATTTATTGATTCACCCCGTTTGCTTGATTCGGATTTCCGTTTCAGAACAAGAGAAAACCTGTATTTTGCAGGTCAGATAACGGGTGTTGAAGGATATATGGAATCCGCTTGCGCAGGTATTCTTGCAGGAATCAATGCGGCAAACCGCATTCTCGGCAAAGAAAGGTTTGTCCCGAATGAGCTCACGATTTCGGGTGCGCTTGCAAGATATATCAGCGACGAAAGCGTCAAGAATTTTCAGCCGATGGGAGCGAGCTTCGGTCTGCTTCCTTCGCTTGATACTAAAATCAGAGATAAAAAGCTGCGTTACGAGGCTCTTTCGGAAAGAGGTCTCAATGCTCTTAAGGAGCAACTGGCGAAACTCTGATTCTGACTGAGGAAGAAAACAATGAATAATAAACTTGAAGCATTGCAGGAAAAGCTCGGCTACCGTTTCAAGGATATTTCGCTCCTTGAAACTGCTCTGACTCATTCCTCATATGCAAACGAAAGAAGCGAAAAAACGGCATATAACGAGAGACTGGAGTTTCTCGGCGACTCGGTGCTGGGCTTCGTTTCCGCAAATTATTTTTATCAGAATTTTGATATGCCCGAGGGTGAGCTGACAAAGCACAGAGCCGCCAAGGTCTGTGAAAAAGCACTCTGCACCTACGCAAAGGAGCTTGGCATAGGCGATGCCCTGCTTCTCGGCAGGGGTGAGGACAGAACGGGCGGCAGAGAAAGACCCTCGATTCTCGCAGATGCCTTTGAGGCTGTTCTTGCGGCGATTTATCTTGACGGCGGACTTGAAGAAGCGAGCAAGCTCGTGCTTCGTTTTATTCCCCGTCACGATGAGTTTGACAACGCAAAGGACTACAAAACCACTCTGCAAGAGATAATTCAGCGAAACCGTGAGGAACGTCTTGAATACGTTGTTACGGATTCTTCGGGACCCGACCACGCAAAAACGTTCACCGTTGAGGTGCATCTCAACAGCAACGTTATCGGCAGGGGTACGGGCAAAAGCAAAAAGCTTGCCGAGCAGTATGCCGCAAGAGAAGCTCTTGAGCTTATGGGGATCAGATGAAGCACGTGAACGTTGCACTTTTCGTGGTGCATAAGGGGTGTCCGCATATGTGCTCCTTCTGCAATCAGAGGAGCATTTCGGGAAGTCAGAGAGAAATCACGCCCGATGAGGTGCGCTCGGCGGCTGAAACTGCGATGGCTTCGCTTTCCGCAAACGAAGCGGCAGGCGGTGAGATTGCGTTTTTCGGCGGCAGCTTCACTATGGTGGAGAGGGGATATATGATATCCCTGCTTGAAACGGCATATGAATACGTAGAAAAGGGTATTTTCAAGGGAATCCGCATTTCCACAAGACCCGACGGAATCAGCGAAGAAATATGCCGCATTCTGAAAAAATACGGTGTGACGGCGGTTGAACTCGGAGCACAGAGCCTTGATGACAGGGTGCTTGGGATTAACGAAAGAGGTCATACGGCGAAGCAGGTTGAGGATGCGGTTGCCCTACTCAAAAGCTATGGCTTTGAAACGGGCCTGCAGATGATGACGGGGCTTTACGGCTCAGAGGATGCGGACAGCATTGAAACTGCGGAGAAAATCGTTGAAATGCACCCCGATACGGTGCGGATTTATCCTACGGTTGTTATAAAAGGCACGAAGCTCCATTCTCTGATGCTTTCGGGTGAGTTTGTTCCCAAGGGTATCGAAGAAACGGTTGAGCTGTGTTCGAGGCTCATACCGATGCTTGAGGATGCAGGCATAAAGGTTATCCGAGTGGGTCTGCATTCGGGCGGAGACGTTGAGTCCGATTATGCAGGCGGAGCTTATCATCCTGCACTCAGGGAGCTTTGCGAGGGCAGAATTTATTATAATATCGCGCTCGGAAAGCTTCGTGAATACGGCTGCGGCAGTTATACACTTGCCGTGGACAAAAAAGAAATTTCCAAAATGACAGGTCAGAAAAAGCAAAATCTGATAAAGCTGCAAGCTCTCGGCTATGATTGCACCGTTGAAGGACGGGACGGTATGGCGAAATATGAGATTGCGGTGATACATAAAGGTTAGGTAGACAAATGAGATTAAAAGCGCTTGAAATGCAGGGATTCAAATCCTTTCCCGATAAGACAGTGCTCGAATTCGGCAAAGGCATAACGGCGGTTGTAGGTCCCAACGGCTCGGGTAAGAGTAATATCTCCGACGCGGTACGCTGGGTTCTTGGTGAGCAATCAACCAAAACTCTCCGAGGCTCCCGAATGGAGGACGTTATCTTCGGCGGCACAAGTCAGAGAAAGGCTCTGGGTTATGCCGAGGTTACTCTGCGCCTTGATAATGCCGACAGAGGAATCCATTCCGACAAGGATGAGGTTTCGGTCACACGACGTTACTACCGCTCGGGCGAAAGTGAATATAAAATCAACGGCGAAGTCTGCCGCTTGAGAGATATTCACGAGCTGTTTATGGATACGGGTCTGGGCCGTGACGGCTATTCAATGGTCGGTCAGGGCAGAATTGCAGACCTTGTTTCCGCACGCTCGTCGCAGAGAAGAGATATGCTTGAAGAGGCAGCGGGCATTTCACATTTCCGTTACAGAAGAGCCGATGCCAACCGTAAGCTTGAGCAGGCGGAGGAGAATCTTATCCGCCTGAGAGATATTCTTGCCGAGCTTGAAAGCAGAATCGGGCCCCTTAAAACACAGAGTGAAAAAGCTCTTAAATTCCTTGCTCTTGCAGAGGAAAAGAAAACCCTTGAAATCGGTCTCTGGCTTCACACGATTGAGAAATCCAGAAACGGTCTCAAGGAGCAGGAGCACAAGCTCTCAATCGCAACCTCTCAATATGAGTTGACGGAAAACGAGCTTGTTGAGCTTATTGAAAAAATTGAAGCGGCTATCAAGGAAGGTCAGGATATCACGCTTGAAATCGAGCGTCTGCGCCAGACAATTTCCGAAAGTGAAGAAGAAGCCGCAGTTATTGAAGGTAAAATTGCCGTTGAAAGAAACACGATTGAACACAATCTTACCACGATTGAAAGAATCAGCGGCGATATGGGTGACAGTGAGCAGTCTCTTGCCGAAACTGACGCCCAGATTGAGCAGGCGCAGAGCAATATTGCCACAAACGAGGCAAGAATTGCCGATAAGAGAGAGGAGCTTTCCGCTGAAATCGAAAGACTCAATCAGCTTCTCGGCAAAAACAGCGCAAACAGCGAAAAAGCAAGAGAAATCAACGAAAAGCTTACCGCCGCAACAATGCGTGCGGCTGACGTGAGGGTTGAAAAATCAACTGCGCAGTCAACACGCACCGAGCTTGACACAAGAATCGGTGCAATCGACGAGGTAATTGCCGCAAGAGGCGGAGTGCTTGAAACCCTCAGGGCGGAGGAGGCTGCGGCTCAGGCAGAGCTTGACAGACTCAACGGAGAGGCTGACGAGCATAACAACGCTCTCGACGGCTACCGTATGATTCTCGGCACGAGAAGCGAAAAGGTTGAGAAGCTCCGCAAGGAGATTGATTCGCTGAATCTTGATATATATCAGAAAAATGCCCGTATCAAGATGCTCGATGACCTTGAAAAGAATCTTGACGGCTACGCAGGCAGCGTTCAGAAGGTTATCAAGGAGTCGAAACGCGGATTCCTCAAGGGCATTCACGGCACGCTTTCACAGCTTATAACCGTGCCTGCCGAGTATGCGGTTGCAATCGAAACTGCACTTGGTGCGGCGATTCAGAATATCATCACGGATGACGAAAACTCCGCAAAGAGAGCTATCAATTATCTGAAGGATAACAGAGCAGGCAGAGCAACCTTCCTGCCGCTGACTTCCGTCAAATCAAGACCCTTTACCGAAAAAGGTCTTGAGAAATGCGAGGGCTTCGTTGCTATGGCAGACGAGCTTCTCGAATTCGACAAAAAATATTCCGAAATTATCGGCTCGCTTCTTGCGAGAACGGCTGTTGTCGATAATATTGATAACGGTATTGAAATGGCAAAAAAATACGGCTACCGCTTCAAGATTGTTACCCTTGACGGTCAGGTGCTCAACGCAGGCGGCTCGATGACGGGCGGCTCAAGAGGCTCGGGTACGGGCTTCCTCAGCCGTGTCAACGAAATCGAAACCCTCAGAGAGAAGGTTGCTGCGCTTGAAAAACAGCTTGAAGAAAAGCAGAGTGTTTTCAAAGGTCTTTCCGAGGAGCTTGCACTTGATCAGGCGGAGCTTGATGCTTCCGAGGCAGAGCTTATCAAGGTGCAGGAGGATATTATCCGTGCCGAGAGTGAGCTGAAACTCATCAGCGACAGATATGCCGTTGCAAAGAGCCATATAGACGAGCTTGAGGCCGAAAAGGTCAGAGCAAAGCAGAGAATTGCCGAGGCTTTTGCAACCGAGGAAAAGGCAGACAGAGAGCTTGCGGTTATCAGCGAGGAAACGGATGCTCTCACCGCTTCGCTGACAGAGCTTAACGAAGAGAGAGAGTCAATTGACAGACTTCGTGAGGAATCGGGTGAAATCCAGAATGCTCTGAATCTCGAAATCGTTGCCATGCGCAAGGAAATCGAGGCTGATAACGAAACTATTCAGGAATGTCTGCGCCGCAAGGATGCGTTCAGCAAGAGAGCGGACAGACTCAACGCTGAAATAGAAGAAATCAGGCAGATTAATGCTGAAACCGAGGCTCGCATAACTGCTTATGAGGAGCAGGCTGCATCGCTTCGTGAAGGTGCCGTTGCCGCAAAGGAAAGCATTGCTTCTCTTACCGAAAAGAGAGCAAACGCAGAGGGCGAAAGCACTGTATTGAGAAACAAAGAGCGTGAAAAAACCGCAGAAAGAGAAAAGCTCGGCGGCGAGCTTGCAAGGCTTGAAGAGCGCCGTGATTCAATGCAGAGAGAGCTTGAAACAGCGCAGAATAAGCTCTATGACGAATATCAGCTTACCCTGCGTGAAGCCATCGAAATGGAAATCGTGCTTGACGATATTCCGAAGGCACAGCGCACTTTGCAGGAAACCAAAAATAAAATCCGAGGTCTCGGCAGCGTAAACGTCGGTGCCATCGAGGAATATAAAGAGGTTTCCGAGCGATATGAATATATGAGTACCCAGCTTGGTGATATTGAGAAATCCAAGACTGAGCTTATAAAGCTTATTGAAGAGCTTACGGGCAAAATGGCCGAGCGCTTCAGGGAGCAGTTCAGACGCATCAACAACAATTTCGGCGAGACCTTCAAAGACCTCTTTGACGGCGGTAAGGCGGAGCTTGTGCTTGATGACCCGCAGGATGTTCTTGAGTGCAACATCAACATCAGGGTACAGCCGCCCGGCAAGAACGTTCAGAATATCGACCTGCTTTCGGGCGGTGAAAAGGGTCTTGCCGCAATCGCACTTCTCTTTGCGATTCTCAAGGTCACACCCGCACCGTTCTGCATCTTCGACGAGGTTGAAGCGGCGCTTGACGACGTCAACGTTTCGAGATATGCAAGCTACGTCCGCAATATGACGGGCAGCACGCAGTTTATCCTCATCACCCACAGACGAGGCACTATGGACGAGGCGGATATGCTTTACGGCGTAACGATGCAGGAGGAAGGCGTATCAAAGCTTCTCGAGCTCAAAACAGCCGAGATGGCAAAAAAACTCGGTCTTGAATAATTATGGCAACTGTGTTATAATTAGTTTATTATAAGGCACTATGTGCTTTTACAAGTTTTTTATTAAATTAATATAATTTTTGCAGGAGGAATTCAAAATGGCTAACCACGGTATTATCACTTACCCCGACGCTCAGGCTGTCCAGAAGCAGCTTGACGATCTTATCAAAAAGCCGATTCACTCAATCTCTCCCGAGGCTCTCAAGAGATACGAAGAAGAGTATTTTGACAAGAAGTGTGCAAAGTCAAAGGCAATGATCGAAGAAGCAAAGCAGATCATTCCCGGCGGCGTTCAGCATAACCTTGCTTTCAACTATCCCTTCCCCCTTGTTTTCACAAAGGCTGAAGGCGCATATCTTTACGATATCGACGGCAACAGATACTTCGACTTCCTTCAGGCGGGCGGTCCCACCGTTCTCGGCAGCAACCCTCCTGCAGTTCGTGAAAAGGTTATTGAGCTCCTCAATACCTGCGGCCCCTCAACAGGTCTTTTCCACGAATATGAATATAAGCTCGGCAAGAAGATTGCCGACCTTATCCCCAACGTTGATATGTTCCGTATGCTCGGCTCAGGCACAGAAGCTTGTATGACAGCTATCCGTGTTGCCCGCCTTGCAACAGGTAAGAAAAAGATCCTCAAGATGGGCGGCGCTTACCACGGCTGGTCAGATCAGCTCGGTTACGGCATCCGCGTTCCCGGCTCAAAGTGGACTCAGGCAACAGGCGTTCCCATGTTCTGCTTCAGAGATACAGAGGAATTCTTCCCCGGCGACCTCAATGACCTTGAAAGAAAGCTCAAGGCTAACAGACTCAAGGGCGGCACAGCAGCGGTTATGCTTGAACCCGTTGGTCCTGAAAGCGGTACAAGACCCGTTGACAAGAATTTCTGCAAGGGCGTTGAAACCCTTTGCCGCAAGTACGGTGCGCTTCTCATCTTTGACGAAGTTGTTACAGCTTTCCGCGTAAGTATGAACGGTGCTCAGGGTTACTTCGGCTGCTCACCTGACCTCACCATCTTCGGTAAGGTTATGGCAGGCGGTTATCCCGGTGCAGGCGGTCTCGGCGGTAAGAGAGAATATATGAAGTATCTCGGCGCAGGTCTTGACGATACAGGCAAGAAGGTCAAGAAGGCATTCTGCGGCGGCACAATGAGCGCTAACCCCCTCAGCTGCGTTGCAGGTTACACAATGCTTGAAGAAATGGAAAAAGCTGATGCTTGCTACAAGGCAGCACAGATGGGTGACAGAATCACAGCAGGTCTCCAGGAAATCATCAAGAGAAGAAATCTTCCCTTCGTTGCATTCAACCAGGGCTCAATCTGCCACCTCGAAACAGTCGGTACTCTTAACTTCTCCATCAACTGGAAGAAGCCCTGGGGTATCCCCGGCGTCCTGAGCGCAACCTCAGCACGTAAGAAGGAAATGACTCATATGGGTGCTGCTTACATGGCAGAAGGCCTTGTAACTCTTGCAGGCAGCCGTCTTTACACAAGCGCTGCTTACACACCCGAAATGATTGACGAAGCTCTTGCAGCATTTGACAGAGTATTCGAAAACATCGTTTGCCTTGAGAAATAATTAAACTTAAGATACGGGAGGCGGATTTCCGCTTCCCGATTCTCCGAAAGGAAAATAAAAATGGATGTTTTAACCGCTAAAAAACTTGTTATAGCCGCAGGCGAAAAGCTCGTTGAAACAGGTCTTATTGCAAGAACCTGGGGCAACGTCAGCTGCCGTGTTGACGAGAAAACTTTTGTCATCACTCCCAGCGGCAAGTCATATATCGGTCTTACTCCCGACGATATCGTTGAGGTTGCAATCGAAACCCTTGAATGGGGCGGAAGCGTTAAACCCTCATCGGAAAAAGGCATCCATGCCGAGGTCTATAAGGCTTATCCCGACGCAGGCTTTGTAATTCATACCCACCAGAAGGTTGCTTCCGTTATCAGCACTCTTTCGGAGGGCATTGATAAGATTACGGGCGAAGCTGAAAAGCTTATCGGCAGCAAGGTGCTCATCGGCTCCTACGGTCTGCCCGGTACAAAGAAGCTCAGAAAGGGCGTCACAAACGCTCTTCATATGTCACCCTCAAAGGCTGTTATTATGGCTCACCACGGAGCTCTTTGCTTCGGCAAGGACAGCGACGAGGCATTTGAGGTTGCCAATGTGCTTGAAAGCGTTTGCACCGAGTATATTCTCACAAATGCAAAGAATAAGCTCGGCATAAAAGCAGACACTTTGGAAGAGTTCTGTACAAAAATGGCAGATATGCTCACCAAAAGCAAAAAAACAGTTGAAATTAATAAATCGCTGGTATATAATAGTACCTACGATAGAGAGAACGGCAAAATCATCTTCACAAATGAAGCTGACGGAACAGAAATCACAATGGATATCTTTACCTGCCATTGCACAGGACCTGTTGGTGATTCCGCTCTCGCTCACCGTAACGTTTATCTTTCAAACAAAAAATTCAATCATATTATTCATAACACGTCAGATGAGGTTGTTGCAGTTTCAAGGCTCCACAAGCCGATGAAGCCTCTTCTTGATGACTTTGCTCAGATTTGCGGCACAAAGGTTAAGTGCGCAGACCGCGACAACTGCGGAAAGAAAATCAAGGGCAAGAATGCGGTCCTCCTCAAGGACGAAGGCGCACTTTGCTGCGGTTCCGTTGAGGGCGATGCACAGGCCGTTGATATGATTATGAGCAAAAGTGCCCTTGCTCTGCTTGGCTCGAAGGTATTCGGCAAAGCAAAGGAAATCAACCCCGTTGAGTCCCTGCTTATGAGAGTTGTTTACCTTGCAAAGTATTCCAAGAAGGCAAACCAATAATTTAAAACACTACCATCTTTTGTCCCCCCCGTTTTATACGAGAAAAATCCGAGGTGCATTAAGTGCCTCGGCTTTTTCTTTTTTGACAAAGGCACAGAAGGTTGTGCTTATACGAACTTCTTCACCTCCGATAAAAAGAGTTTTGCAAAAAATTATGCAGTAATTAACTCAAAAATATCAAAAAAATAAAACAAAGGTTGACAGATTTGAATTATAGTGTTAAAATTAACATATGCATATGGTAATAATGTGCACAAAATTTTTGAAAGGATGACAAAAAGATGGATTTCACAGCAATTATCAACACTGTAGTAGAAGCAGTTAAGGGCGTTGATTGGGAAAAGGTTATCGCAACCGTAAAGGATATCGTTGAGAAGATTATCCCCATCATCACAGATAAGGTTGTTCCCGTAATCACAGACCTCATCGGTAAGATTGCATAATTTGCAATAATTTACTTAATTAAAACGAAAACCCCGTCGGATGACGGGGTTTTTTGTTGTTTGGGTTTTCGGCAAAGAATAAACCCCGGTTATACCGGGGAAAGACAAATAGCGAAGTCGGAGGCCAAGCGGTCTTAGGAAGA
>JAZNUD010000023.1:0-4838 GCA_045592085.1 Acutalibacteraceae bacterium
AGATTGTGCGTGCGTTGAGCGATTATTTCGGGGCAAACGGATACAATGTTTTGAAGGCATACGACGGCGAAGAAGCGCTGGACGTATTTTATGAAAACGTGGCGGATATTGATTTGATTATTCTTGACGTTATGATGCCGAAGCTGAATGGGTTTGACGTTCTTAAAACACTGCGTGAACAGTCATATCTTGTTCCGATTATAATGCTTACGGCAAAAAGCGAGGAGTATGACCAGATCAAGGGCTTGAATTTCGGCTCTGATGACTATATTTCAAAACCGATTTCTCCCACGCTTTTGTTTGCCCGCACAGAAGCTGTTTTAAGGCGAATAAAAAAGAATCATAATTCGGACCTTGCTGCAGGCGATTTGAAGGTCAGCAGAATGACTTATAAAGTTACCGACTGCGGTGCGAATATTGATCTGACAAAGCGTGAGTTTGATTTGCTCTGTTATCTGATGATGAACGAAAATATTATTCTTTCAAGAGAACAGCTCTTGAATGCTGTTTGGGGTTACGGCTACGAAGGCGACACAAGAACGGTTGACACTCATATCAAGCAGCTTCGTTCAAAGCTTGTTTCGGCGGATTATATTAAAACAATATATAAAGTAGGCTATAAATTTGAATGTGAGGATGATACGTAATGAAAACGTCAATCAGAGGAAAGATAATGATTTTTTCGTCTGTCCTTTTGTTGAGTATTTTTGTTTTGCAATTAATTTTCGGTATCTTCCTTTCAAGAGAATTTTTTGCAGCCGAGCGAAAAAAAGAGATGAGCAATCTGTTCCTCACACTCAAAGCAGGTTATTCCGATGATGCATACGAGTTAAGCCAAATTACGGAAATCGGAGAGAATATACATAACATTAAAATAACGGTTTTTGACGGAAACAATATTGTTTATTCAACAAGGCAGTCGTTTGACGGCTTTGAGTTTTTCGGACAGCCGTTTTTATTTGACAAAAACAGAACACCGCCCGATAATTCACCTCCGGAGAACGTGCCGCTTAGGGATTTTTCGCAATTCAGCGAAAATCCCGAGGTGGAGTCTCTGGAGTTTGACGAGAAGAGCTTTGTTCTTCAGGGAAAAATTGATTATAACGGCTCTGAACGGTATATTTTGCTTTCGTCACCGCTTGAATCTATAGAAAGCAGCGTTATGATGTTTACAAAGGTCAATTCGATGATTTCATTTGTTATTCTTTGCGCTGCCGTTATTTGTGCTTATTTTGTTGCAAAGAGTATAAATAAGCCGATTAATGATATTGAATGCGTTTCTAAGGAAATTTCAAATCTGAATTTTGCGCAAAGGGCGGATGAAACAGTCAGCACTCCCGAACTCAAAAGCCTTGCCCAAAGCATCAACGCGATGTCGGACAAGCTTTGCAGAACCATTGATGAGCTTCAGACGGCAAACGCAAAGCTTTCGGCTGATATTGATTATCAGAAACGCCTTGAAAAAATGCAGCGTGATTTTATCGGTAATGTTTCCCACGAAATGAAAACTCCTCTTTGCCTTTTGCAGATGTACGGCGAAAATCTTAAAAACAATGTTGACGGCATTGACAAGGAATATTACTGCCAGACAATTATTGATGAAACCGAACGGCTGAATGATATGGTAAGAAGTATGCTTGAAATATCATCCATTGAAAATGAGCTTTATCGTTTGAACGAAGAAAGAGTAAATCTGTCTGAACTGTGTTCATATACTGTTTCAAAGATGGATATTATGCTTTCAAAAGCGGATTACGGAACCGATATTGCAGATTATATTTTTGTTAACGGCGACAGCAAATATCTTGAGCAGGCAATCAAGAATTACCTTTCAAATGCGATTGCCAATACCGAAGAAAACGGAAAAATCAAGATAAGACTTTATGCCGAAAAAGGCGAAGCTGTTTTCTCAGTTTATAATCAAGGTGAGCTTATTGAATACGAGAAGCTGCCGCATATCTGGGAAAGATTTTATAAAACGGCCGAATCCCGTGTCAGAAACGAAACTGCCCACGCCGGTCTCGGCTTATATATCGTTAAAACAGTTATCGAAAAAATGGGCGGTGTCTGTTCTGCGGAAAATGTGAACGGCGGTGTGATTTTTGAATTCAGATTGCCGTTAGTATAAGTAAGAAAATCCTCGTAATTTACGGGGATTTTTTCATTTATTTAAAACTTTCTCACAAAAATATCACTTTCAATATGTAGCATTGGTATCGTAATAAGATACTATGGAGTGATGTTTATGGCGAAAACAGACGACCTTTCAAAAATTCTCGGCAGTGTCGCTGACAAGGAAGGCAAAAAGAAACTTTCCAAAGGTAAAAAAATTCTGATTACGGTTGTTGCTCTTGTGCTTGTTGCTGCAATAGTTATCGGTGTTGTTCTCGGAGTCAAGTCCCAAAAAGCAAAGGAAAACACACCTGTATACCGTGAATATACGGTAACGAGAGGCGATATTGTAGTCGGCTTGACGGAAAGCTCTGTTATTACTCTTAACAAAGAAAACATAACCTTCCCCGTCGGTGCAGAGGTTCTTGAGCTTTATGTAAAATCCGGCTCGCAGGTCAATGAGGGCGATCCCGTTGCAAAGCTGAGCATTGATGATATTTCGGAGTCACTTGCGGAATATGAAAAAGAAATTGAAAGTGCCGCACTCAGCCTTGAAAATGCAAAGCTTTCAAGAAAAACGGGGCTTCTGAAGGCACAGCAGACTCTTGAAACCAATCTTCTCAACGGCGAGCTTTCGGAAAGTGAGTATTCAAACACAATCACGCAGGCAGAGCAGGAGCTTGAATCGGCTCAGAAGTCGCTTGATGAAGCTCAGGAAAAATATGACGACGTTCTTGCGAAAAGCAAAACGTTTACCGCTGACTATGCAAAGCTTACATATTATGAAAATAAGGCGGAAAACTGCCAGGAAGATGTTGATAAATATTCCGAGCAGAAAAACGAATACAATGAAATTTCACAGGAACTGAATTCAGTTCAGAGCGAAATAAGAGGTATTGCAGATGCTTCAAATATGGAGCAGGCAAACGCAATTCTCAGTGAGCTTAAAGACAATTATTATGATATGTATGACAGATATCTTGCAGATGAGTCATCCGTAAAATACAGTGAACTGCTTAAAACAAAAGAAAAATATGAAACAATGGAAGCTTCCATGAGCAAGCTTGAAGATTTGTTTGAGGAAGAAAAAGAGATTGAAAGCAAGCTTGCGGATTACGACGAAGAAAAGATTACAGATGATCTTACGTCTGCGGAGGAAAAGCTTGCATCGGCAAAAGAAGAATACAACGAATTCAAAAATGAATTTACGGAAACCTACGGCAACGTAGCCGATAAAGAGGATATGAATAAATCTCTTGAAGATTCTGTTACCTCTCTTGAAAAGGCAAAGCTTTCACTTGAAAAGCAAAAATCGAATTATCAGACTTCGCTCCTTAATGCGGAGCAGAAAAAAGAGTCAACGAACTCAACCGCTTCAAATGCAGAGAAGGAATATAATCTCCAGAAAATCGAGCTCGACAAAAAAGTATCGGATGCTCAGGAGCAGTATGATAACCTTGTTGAAGAGCTTGCCGAAATCAAAGAGGCAATCGGAAATGACGGTGTTGTTACCGCATCCTGCAACGGTATAGTATCATCGCTTGATATTGAAGTCGGTGATGAAATTTCCGCAGGCGGTTCATCGGATTCAATGGGATTCAGTTCATCATCAAGTGCCGCAACCCTTATGACCATTACCGATATGTCGGAAGTAAATATAAGCATTTCAATATCGGAAGACGATATACTTGATATCTATCTTGACCAGGAAGCAATCGTTGAAATCGCATCCTTCCCCGATGATAAGTTTGATGCGGCGGTTAACAGCATTTCTGTTGAAGGTGCAACCATCGGTGCGGCAAGCGTATCATATACAGTAAATGTCAGCTTTGTTAATGATGCGGGCTATGAGCTTTATGACGGTATGAGTGCCGATGTAACTCTTGTTCAGGGCTCTGCAAGAAACTGTCTCTATATTAACGACCAGGCAGTTGTGACAAAAGACGGAAAAACAACCGTTCTTGTCAAGGGTGCAGACGGCAACGGAGTTGAAACTGAGGTTGTAACAGGCTTCTCCGACGGTCAGTATACCGAAATCATTTCAGGCCTTAATGAGGGCGACAAAGTTATGGTTCAGAGTGCTCTTGGCGGTACAGCGGACGGTTTATCATCGGAAGCAGGCGGCTTCGATATGAGCAATATGCCTGATATGGGCAACTTCGATATGAGCAATATGCCCGATATGGGAAGCTTTAATCCGGGAGAAATGATGAGATGATGAGATTCAGAGAAATACTGCGTCTTGTCTGGATTAATATTATCGAAAACAAGGCAAAAATGATGCTTACAACTCTTGGCATTATCGTAGGTTCGGCAACTATCGTGTTGGTTATTGCCGTCGGACAGGGCGGTAAGGCAGATGTTGCTGACCAGTTTAAAAATCTCAATGCGGGTGCTATAGTTATAACAGTTGGTGACGGTATTGACCTTGACGCAATCTTTTCGGGCGAAGGCGGATTTCCGATGATGCCCGGCGGTTCAGGCGGCGGAATGCCCGATTTCGGCTCGATGCCCTCTTTCGGCGGTTCGGGAGGCGGTATGCCCTCTTTCGGCGGTGGCGGCAGCAGAGGCGGCTCTGGCGGCGGTATGCCTTCATTCGGAGGCGGCGGAATGCCATCCTTCGGCGGCTCGGGCGGAGGTTCTCCTATTTCGGAATCCACTCTTGAAATGAAAGACGTTGAAGATATTTCAACTCTCGTAAGCGGTCTTGACGAGGTGTCTCTGAT
>JAZNUD010000024.1:0-5431 GCA_045592085.1 Acutalibacteraceae bacterium
TATCACACGAATGCTCAGGCGCTACTTTGAGCTGTCCGCTTACGTGATAGCGCACAAGCTCGCGGAAAAACTCGTCAGATTTGTCCGCCATAACATAGTCAAACCTTACCCCCGAACGGATAAAGACGCGCTTTACCTTTGGAAGAGAACGAAGCTTTCTTAAAAGCTCTATATAGTCCGTATGCGAAACCTCAAGGTTCTTGCACGGGCTTGGCGAGAGGCAGTTGCGCTTACACATTCCGCGCTCTTTCTGGCCCTCGCACGACGGTGCTCTGAAGTTTGCGGTAGGGCCTCCGACATCGTGGATATATCCCTTGAAATCGGGCAATTCCGTCAGAAGCTTCGCTTCGGAAACAACCGATTCCTTGCTTCGTGTTGTGATATATCTGCCCTGATGAAATGCAAGCGAGCAGAAATTGCACGCACCGAAGCAGCCTCTGTTGTGTGAAATCGAAAAACGCACTTCCTCAATTCCGGGTATGCCGCCGTCTTTTTCGTACATAGGATGATATGTCCTCATATACGGCAGAGCATAAACCTCGTCAAGCTCCTCCTGCGAGAGCGGAATTGCAGGCTGATTCTGCACAAGCATTCTGCTGCCGTGGCGCTGTTTTATGGCTTTTCCGCGGAAGAAATCCTGCTCATCCTGCTGAATCCTGCACGAAACCGCATACTCTTTCTTTGATGAGCAGACGTTTTCAAAAGAGGGGCACTCAGCACCGATATAGGGCGTTTCACGCACGTCAACACTGTAGCAGGTACCTCTGACGTCACGGATTTCCGAAACGGGCACACCGCCGTCAAGCAGCTGTGCAATTTCAACCATCGAGCGCTCGCCCATGCCGAAGGAAAGCAGGTCTGCCTGCGAATCAAAAAGTATCGAGCGGCGCACTTTATCATCCCAGTAATCATAATGTGCAAAACGGCGAAGAGACGCTTCAAGTCCGCCGATAACAATGGGAATATCGCCGTATATTTCTCTGATTTTATTGCAATAAACTATAACCGCTCTGTCGGGCCTGAAGCCTGCCTTACCGCCAGGACTGTAAGCATCGTCACTGCGTTTTTTCTTGGCGGCGGTATAATGAGCAACCATCGAATCAATATTGCCGCTGCTGACAAGAAATCCGAGTCTCGGTCTGCCGAAGCGTTTGAAATCCTTATCGGAACGCCAGTCGGGCTGAGCAAGAAACGCGACCCTGAAGCCCTTACTCTCCAGCACTCTCGTGATTATGGATGCACCAAAAGAAGGATGGTCAACGTAAGCATCGCCGCTGACGTAAACAAAGTCAGCGCGATCCCATCCCCTTGCGGTCATTTCTTCTTTTGTAACGGGTAAAAATCCGTTCATAATAACCTCACAAATAAAAGGCGGTCAATTAAAATCAACCGCCGTTTAAAATTTAAATATCGCCGAAGCTGTCTTCATCATCATCTCCGAAGCCGAAGTCATCGTCAACCTCGAAAACGTCGTCAATATTCGGTGCGGCACCCTGAGCAAGAGCCTGCATCTCATACCACTGCTGCTTTGAGATAAGGACGGCTCTCGGCTTTGCGCCCTCGGGAGGACCGACGATTCCTTTTTCCTGAAGCTGGTCCATAACTCTTGATGCTCTTGCATAGCCGAGCTTGAGCTTCTTCTGGAGCATTGTTGTTGAAGCCGCACCTGCGGTGACGACAACCTCAATTGCTTCATCCAGCATAGGATCGTACTCGCCGTCATCATCTTCGTCAAGAGGCTTTTTCTTTGCACTTTCAGCCTCCGCGGCCTTGCTTTCAATCTCTCTGATTGTTTCTTCGTTATATGTTGTCGTGGTCTGCGATTTGATATGATCAACAACGCGTGCAACCTCTTCATCGGAGATATAACAGCCCTGGACTCGGTTCTGAACACCCGAGCCTATCGGACAGAAGAGCATATCGCCGTTACCGAGAAGCTTTTCGGCACCGACAGCATCGATAATAACTCTTGAATCGGTGGATGAAGAAACCGAAAGAGCGATTCGGCTGGGAATATTCGCCTTGATAAGACCCGTAATAACGTCAACGGAGGGTCTCTGGGTAGCGATAACAAGGTGGATGCCTGCGGCTCTTGCCTTCTGTGCAAGACGGATAATCGAATCTTCAACCTCTTTGGGCGAAACCATCATAAGGTCTGCAAGCTCATCGATAAAGATAACAATCTGAGGCATCTTTTTAAGCTCCGGCTTTGTTTCACACAGAGCGTTGAATGCCTTGATATCTCTTACTCCGTACTCTGCAAGCATCGAATATCTTCTGTCCATTTCGGCAGCCGCCCAGCTGAGTGCACCTGCCGCTTTTCTGGGATTGGAAACAACGGGCACCTCAAGGTGAGCAATGCCGTTATACATTGAAAATTCAACCATTTTGGGGTCAATCATAACAAGCTTGACCTCATCGGGAGTTGCGTTATAAAGAATGCTGACAATCATCGAATTGAGGCAGACGGATTTACCCGAACCCGTTGTACCCGCAACGAGAAGATGAGGCATTTTTGCAAGGTCAGCACAAATAACCTCGCCCGAAATACTCTTACCGAGAGCAACGTAAAGCTTACTTGAAGAGCTTCTGAACTGGGCACTGTCAATAGCTTCACGCATTGAAACCATTGCTTTTGTGCTGTTGGGAACTTCGATGCCGATTGCCGTTTTGCCGGGGACAGGCTCTATACGCACGCTTGTTGCCGCAAGTCTGAGGGCAATGTCATCGGCAAGATTTGTGATCTTATTAAGTCTGACGCCTTCTTCGGGGAAAATTTCATATCTGGTAACCGAAGGTCCTCTTGTGACGTCGGTAATCTGCGCTTTGATTTTAAAGCTTTCAAGCGTAGCAAGAAGCTTTCTTGAAAAAAACTGCTTCTCCGCTTCGATATCGGTTGCTCCGTCTTTTTTGATTTCATCGAGGCAATCAAGCGGCGGCAAAACGTACTTGGGAGCTTCTTTTTCTTCCTGCTCGGCTTCCTCAGAAACATAGTCGGAAGCAGGCGGTGTTTTCATCTTCCGTCTGTTATCTTTAGGTGGAGTTTCCCTGCGCTCTTCTTCTCTTACGAGTCTGTCAAGCTCGTCGTCCGTTGATTCCTCTTCCGGAATGAAGGTTATTACCGGCTCTTCCGGCAGAGGAGGAGCATCCCAAACTTCCTCTTCTTCGATATCATCAACCGAAACGGTAGGCTGAGCAGGAGGAGAAAACTTCTTTTTCTGTTGCTCGGCTTCCTCTTTTTCAGCCGCTATTCTTTCGCGGCGTTCTTCTCTTTTTTCTGCGCCGCGCTCAATTTTTTCGCTCGCAAATTCACCGATTTTTTTAACGGGTTTCTTAAATACAGAAACAATTGCATCAAGCGATATACCTGTTACAATAAGGAACGTGCAGACGGAAATGATGATAGATAAAATCATTGCGGGCGTTTTGCCTATTCCAAAAGCAAGAGAACCGCCGATCAATGCACCGAGCAGACCGCCGCCCTTGACGGTCGGAGCATTGTTCCATACGTCAACAAACTGCTGTCCCCACTCGATTTCCGCAAAATACTCTTTGTCGTTGAACGCAACGTGCAGCACGGAGCACAGGAAAACAATCAGCGCACCGATACCAATTACTATTTTCAGCGATTTCTTGCCTTCCTCACCCTTTGAATAGACAAAGGTTGCGTACATCATATAGACGGGCACAAGGAATGTAAGGAATCCGAAAAGTGCATAGAATTTATCGTGCAGCCAAGTCCAGACACTCTGACCTTCAATGATCGCAACAAAGAACAGAAGTACCGCAACACCTATCAGGACGATGGAAGTATACTGCCTTCTCTTTGCCTCCTCGGAAAGCTGACGCTTCTTGCCGCTTTTGGCTTTTGATGAGGTTGTTTTCTTTTTTGACGAAGCGGATTTTTTGTTGGTGCTTGCCATTAATTTTACCCTTCCTTTATTTATCATTAACTAACTGTTGTTTTTGCTATTTTCAATCATACCGTAAAGGCATTCCAGCGCATCGGAAAGCGAGCCTATCGAATCAATAAGACCCTCGCCGACCGCCTTTTCACCGTCAAGCATTGTGCCCACGTCGAGAACGAGTTCGCCCGTTGCAAGCATAAGCTCCCTGAATCTGTCTGCCGAGATACGGGAATTATCCGAAACAAAGCGGACTATTCTCTCCTGCATCTGCTCGAAATACGAAAGAGTCTGCGGCACGCCGAGAACAAGTCCGTTCATCCTGACGGGATGAATCGTCATCGTTGCGGACGGTGTGATAAACGATTTATCCGCAGATACCGCAAGCGGCACGCCGATTGAATGACCTCCGCCGAGCACAAGTGAAACTGTCGGAGTTTTCATTCCGCTTATCAGTTCGGCAATTGCAAGACCTGCTTCGATATCGCCCCCGACGGTATTTAGAATCAGCACGAGACCGTCAATGCCGTCGCTCTCCTCAACGGCAACAAGCTGGGGAATAACGTGCTCATATTTTGTGGTTTTGTTCTGTGCGGACAGAATATAATGCCCTTCAATCTGACCGATTACCGTCAGACAATGGATAACGTAATCGCCCTTACGCACGGTGATGGAGCCCGTTTCAATGATATTGTTTATCGCCTCGCTGCAGCCTGATTCGGAGTTGCTTCCCGTACAGTCGGGCGACGACCACGATGGCGACGAAATATAGAAATTATCCTTTTTCCCGTTTCTGTTTTTATTCATAATTACTCCCTCTCGCAAACATATTAAATCCGTTTTTATGAGGTTAGTATTTGTTGAACGAACAAAAATAGACATAATCGGGCATTATTTAAAATTATAGCACCGCAGTCAATTTTTTGCAACCGAAAAACGCAATATTTTGTATTATATTCAATAAAATTTTCAATTAATGGTGTATTGAAGAAAAAAACAGACCTCTCCGCAAAGGGAAAGGTCTGAAAGTGTTTATTTGAATTATATCAGAAGAGTCCGCTGATTTTTCCGTTTTCATCAACATCGATTCTCTCTGCGGCAGGCACCTTTGGAAGACCGGGCATCGTCATAATGTCACCTGTGAGAACAACGATGAAGCCTGCACCTGCGGAAACCTTGACGTTCTTGATTGTAACCGTGAAATTCTCGGGTGCACCGAGCTTCGTTGCATCGTCGGAGAAGCTGTACTGAGTCTTTGCAACGCAGATGGGAAGATTAGCATAGCCGTTTGCGGTAAGAGTATCAATCTGCTTCTTTGCGGCAGGAAGAACGGTGATTCCGTCACCGCCGTAAACCTTCTTGACAACGGATTCAATTTTCTCTTCAATCGTGCCGTCAAGCTCATACGAGAAAGTGAAATCATTGGGCTGCTCGCAGAGGGCAACGATTTCCTTTGCAAGCTCTTCGCCGCCCTTGCCGCCTTCTGCCCAAACGGTTGAAAGAACAACGTTTACGCCGAGTTCCTT
>JAZNUD010000025.1:0-6490 GCA_045592085.1 Acutalibacteraceae bacterium
AACTTCTGCCCTCTTCAAACACTTCGGCTTCCTTGACACCGCTGTTGAAATGTCCGTCAGTATAGTATGCCTTGAAGGTGCTGCAATCCAACTTAACGCCTTCGCCGCCGACGGTGAGGAAATCGGCACATTCCGAGGGTGCTTTGCCTGCGATTCTTGTATCGATGGTGATTTCGATGTTTTTGACGAGCTTGTCAGACTCTGCCGCAAAAGCATTCAGCGGCGCAACCGCCATAACCAGAATAAATGCGAGAATTAACGATATTGTCTTTTTCATTGCGTTGCCTCCTGATTGTTTGTTTCTGAATTACCGCTTTCCCAAATAACAACAGCCTCGCCCGAGGTGAAATCAACCTCTACGGAATGCCACTCTTTCATACGGTCATCACCCGTATCATAAAAGAAATGGGCTTCGAGAATGCCGTCGTGATGGGGTCTGTCATTAAAATATACAAGGGTGAAGGTATTTGTTTCTCCTGTTTTTTCAGAGAAATAAACAACGTTATCCATATCGGAATGGAGGAAACTAACCTCCCATTCAAACTCGGAATCCGCAGGGCTTCTTTCGGCAGTTACGGTGTAGGTTATCGTTTCATCCTCGTGAGCAAGGAAAACCTCATCATAAAAAATCCAGGGGTTGACAAACGCATAATACGTTTCGCTCTGACCATTCTGCGCCGTGAAATCAAGCTCCATGCAGCGTCCGTTGTAATAATAAACGTCGTCATCTTCGTCTATGCCTGCGGAAACGAAACGAAAAACCTGCTCATTGCCGTTAACGGTCATTTTTTCAAGCTTTATGTAAGGATCGTCTTTGCCGTCATATTCCCAGACAAGACCCTCGGATTCATTATAAGGAAGAACAACGTCTTTATAATTTGCACCCGAAGCCAGACCAAACACTGCCAGAAACGGTGTGGCAAACGTTGTTGCAACCGTCATTGCAACAATGCCGAAAAAGGTAAACAGATACATAAATACCATAAAATCACCTCACTATTAATACCGTAAAAAACTAAAAGAAGGATTTTTACAATTCATTATATTATATTTTACTGTTACTGCGCAAGTATCAATTGCAGCATAACCATTTTCACGCCACAACACTTTCCGATTGTGTTATTCTGGTAAAGAAATTGAATATTGAATTATAAAGTTCAAAAAAGAAAGAAACTATCCTATCAAAAATTGATTCGCGCTTAACGACGTCAATGTGACAGGTAACGGAAATGTAATCGTGGTTTATTGACGAGTCATATTTTTTCAGCCGCAGAGAATAATCTGCAGGTTCACCATTTATCGTCACTTTATTCATACTGTCGGCAAGCACATAATAATTCACATCATCGGCTTTCAAAAAAACTGTAAGCGTATATCCGTTGCCTTCATGAAATTTATTTGAACTGTAATAACCGTCTTTTATTGCAAAAACAGGATACAGGCCTCCGTAGTAAGCATCAAAAACCAAGCCCTTTGTTTTTATTTTCACAAATTTCTCGTATTCACTTAACCTCATCCCGTCAATATCGTTTTTGACGGTTATTTCAACTGTGTCAACCTCTTTCAAATGAACCGCATTGGCGTTTGGCATAGCAAACGAGCAAAAAAGAAGAACAGCCGTAATAATTATACTTAACATTTTTTTCATTTGCTTCGCCTCCCTTTTAATTTATTCAATCAAAAATATCAATAATCAGATTAAGGAAATTGTTAAACCACGCAGAAATCATATTGAAAATATTCATTGTGCAAACAACCCGGAAGGTTTGCTCAACAAAGGTGCCGTCTTCACGTATAAGGGGCATACCGCTCGATTCAACAACAAAAACGGTTATGTTCGCAACGCCCTTGCCCACTGCGGTTACTTTGCCGTTATCATCAACCGTTGCGATATCTTCATTGCTTGATTTATAGCCGAGAGTCCGCACTGCGGAAATTTCGCTTTCAACAGTTATCTGAGCAGTCTTTTTATATTTAAGCTCCGTTTCGGTAATACTCGCCTCAAAGGGGAACTGTCTTTCATAAACAGCATTTATAACAATATTTTCTGCAGGCATACCCGCCGAAAAATCTTTATCCCAGCCTTTGAATATCCATCCCGCGGGATGTGAAAAACCTGTTGGCGGAAAAATTTTTGAGCCTTCAAGATAGTTGTTTTCTCTGAGCAGTTTTCCGTCCGAATACCACTTGATATTATAAGTTTCGCAGTTTAACTTTGAAACATCAACTCTCACCATGGGTCTGACGCCGCTGCAATTACAATATGACCTTGCAGAGTTTGATACGCCTCCCGATGTGGTTGTATAATTTGTGAAATCGGAATAGTTGCTTGCCGTGCGGAGAAGCCACTCACTCGTTGCACCCTGAATCAGAGCATAATCGGTCGGATAAGCAATTCTTTTGGAGTTTGATGAATAGCTGTCATAATACTCCCACGGATAAAAATCAAACTGATACGCGGCATCCATAACGTCTGCCAGATAAACCTTGTCATAGGTTGTTTCACTTGCATATTTTTGCGGGTCCAAGGGACCTGCACCGACAAAAGATGCGCGATTTGAAACCTCGGTTGTTTTTATGATTGCTTTTTCTTCCTCGGAGAATGCCGTGTTATAAAAATCGCTGTTAAGCCATTCTCTCATATAGCTTTCTGCATAGTTATTGGCATAAAAGCTGAATTCGGAATCGCAATAGTAGTAGTTGCCGTTTTTATAAACTCTTTTTGCAAATTGCTGAGCATCAATAATGCTGCTGCAGAGAAGATTGCCGAGACCGGCATCGCCTATTTTCCATTTAAGGGGCTCAAACTTAAACCAATAAACCTCGCCGGGTTTAAAGTTTTCGTAATAATAAACAGTAATATATGAGTTTTTGTTTGCTTCATCAAAAATGTAATACGGCTTATAATCCGTGAATGTAACTCCCCTGTATTTTTCACCGTTATATGTAACATCGGCATAGCTCATATAATCGCCCTGCTGTTCTGAGCTGAGCTCGCCGTTTCCGCTCATATAACCGAAAGAAATAAAATCATCCTCTGAAACCAGGCCGTTAAGCTCGGCTGTCAGCTTTTCATCGGTAACTTCACTCTGAGGGTAGCTGCCGAAGGTTACTGTGTCACCTCTGAAATGACCGTTATCCGAAGTTTCTGCACTTGAAAAAACAAAGGCAGAAAACGCCATTATAAGAGCAAGTGCAAAAGAAAGCGTTTTTTTCATCAAAATCATCCTTTCTGTTAATCCGTTTTGTCTTTCGGTAAAATCGGCGAAGCATTCAGAATGCCTGCCGTATTATTGGTTTTTCCACTATTATTCAAGAGTTTATCGGTATCGGTTTCAAGCGCCTCTCTTGCAAATTTTTCAACATTTTCTTTGCCTATATAAAACGTGCAGATTTCTCCGCCCATAATATCCGTTTGCAAATAAGCGTTTCTTGAAACTGAAATGGTTTTTTTATACATTCCGATTGCATCACAGCTTACGGGAATCGTGAATATCGGATCAATACTTATTTCTCCGAGATTTTCAGCTTCCGAATCCGAAAGAAGATATCTATATATATAGATTTCATCAACAGCCATTTTTCTTTCAATCGGCAAAGCCAAAGAATCATATGTAAAACTTACTTCGCCGAAAGAGAAATTTTCTTTTGGAGAAGCATATCCGTAAAGAGTTTTTAACGATATGATTTCAGCACTGTCGTTGATATAGGGGTATATTCTGCTGTCTGATTCAAACTTAATTCCTATTGCAAACCCGGAGCTTATACCTTTTATTTCATAAATTTCAGCATCGGCTTCAAAGGTTTTTTGCGAATTATAATCATAAGTATATGCCTTTTGCGATGCAATTTTTCGGGTTATCCTGCCGTTATCGATATCCTGAATAAGGCTGCCTTTTACCGAATAAGCATTTGAGTTATAAATAACAACGGGAAACTGTGCAGTAATCGGCAGATCTCTGATATCTCGGATGTCATAATTAACAACCATTGGAGAAACAATTTCTTTATCAGGTGTTCCGGGAACCTCAGTTTCATCTTCTGCTGCCATTACCGTTGTTTCTTCACTTTTATTTTGCACCTGTGTTGTTTGTTCGTTTGTTGTAACAATATCAGTTACGTCGGGGGTTTTCGGAATATCGTTATTGAAAAAACCGTTTGATAAAAAAAGAGCTGTAAATAAAACTGCAATCATGGCGGCGGCAGCTATTGCAGGCCTTGCTCTGAAATGCTTCACGTCTTTTTTTATTTCATATTCCGCTGATTCTTCTATCAGTTCATCATCAAGACCGTTTATCAATTCAAGAAAATTCATATTGCTTTTTTTCATATAGACCAGCCCTCCTTTTCAAGAAATTTTTTCAGTTCTTTTCTAAGTCTGAAAAGCGTGGTTTTAACCTTGCTTTCGCTGATACCCATTTTTTGTGATATATCCGAAACCGAATCAAGATACCAATATCTTCTGATAAACATTATTCTTTTTTCTTTTGAAACCGATTTGAGGTATTTACCTATTGAATCAACAAGCAATTTTTCATCAAGAGAAACGTCGGCATCTTCCGAAATCGGAAAACAGTATTGAATTTCGTTTGTTATATCGGTAAGTTTAGCAGAGCGCTTAATTCTGTTTCGATCTCTGATTGCATTTAACGAAAGATTTCTTGTTATTCTTGCCAAAAACGCATAAAAATGCTCTCTCGGTTCATTTGGAGGGATTGAATTCCACGCTTGGATATATGTATCATTTTCACATTCCTCTGCCGTAAAATTATCCTCGGTTATTGAGTAAGAAAGTTTTCTTAATCTGTCACCATATTTGAAAGAGGTTTCTTTAATGGCAGATTCATCACGCGCAAGATATAATTCGATTATTTCTTCATCATTCAAGATTTCAACCCCTTTCTCAAAATTTCCCTCTCATATCTATAAACACCCTTTTGGGTGAAAAGGTTACATTTATTATATCTTTTAAACTTATCCTTGTAAACCCAAACCGGGTATGTCCGTCTCTTTTTAATAAGCAAGCCGCACGGATTATTACGTCCGTGCGGCTTTGGTTGTTTTGTGGGGTTGTTGGTTTGATTATTTCTTATTGTAGAATCCGTTTGTGTCGATTTTCAGAAGCTTTATTGCTTTATTTACAAGTGAAGAAAAATCGTTGCGTGTAAGCTTCATAACGCCTTTGATAAGCGGTGAAACCTTGAAGCCTGCCAATGCGTTGACCGTTCCGAGATAGAAATCATCGGGGAAACGGGCGTCTTTATCCTTCGGCACGCTGTCTGCCGTTTCAAGCAGCCATTCAAGAAGCGTTGAACGCATATCGGCAATAACGGTTTGGTATTCGGGATTATCAATTTGGTTTGTTTCTTCGCCTTTTGACAAATCATAGAATTCATCGGCTTCATAAAGACGCATAACGTATTTATAATCCTTCGAACGAATCATAACCGCTTTTGTGTGCTGACCGTTATTTTTATGCTGAATGCCTATTCTCGGTGCATATTCATCGGCAACAACGCCGAAATAGTTTTCGACCTCTTCGGTGCAATGTGATTCATTCATAAGTCTGCCGCCTTCGCTGCAAACAAAATCACGCACCGAAACGGTTTTATCCGCGATGGTTTCTCTTAAGGAACGTCCGAAATGAGTATAGCTTGCATCGGTTTTTGTTATATCAAGAACGGTTGCAAAGAAATCAATCAGCTCAACGGGATTATCGTTTATACCGCTGTCGGTCTGCATATATTTCGGCAGTTTTACGATAAGAGGAACATTCACAAGGCAGTCGTCAAACAGATTCTGTGCTTTTTCGGGTATACCGTAATCAGCAGTAAAATCGCCGTGGTCGGAGAAAAAGAATATTGCCGCATTATCATATCTGCCCGTGTCTTTGAGTGCCAGAATAATCCTGCCCGTCAGCTCGTCAATCCTTGCGCATTGCGCAAGATATGTTTTGCGCAGTGCGGTTATATTTTCGGCATCCCAATCACCGATGCCGAGTGCATCGCAAAGCTCATACTGCATTGACGGCTTTTTGTCTTCGGGTTTTGACGGTGCTTTTGCGGGCGGAATTTTTGATTCGTCAATCAAATCAAGGAATCTTTTTTCAGCGTGATACGGCGGATGCGGATTATTAAGACCGAGAAAAGCAAAAATCGGCTCATCGGGTTTTGCTTTTCTGATTAATTCTTCACAGCCGTTTGTCCACACCCAATCGTTATCGTGGCACATACCGTCGGCTTCTGTGTTGGTTATTTCGCCACGGTAAAAGCTCAAGTATCTTTTATCACCTTTTTCGCCCCTGCCTTCATCCTTTGCATTAAGTCGGATCTAGCCATGTCGTTCTGTGAGCCAAGGAGTTGCCCTTAACCCTTGTCTTCCTAAGACCGCTTGGCCTCCGACTTTCGGCTTCTGTGTTGGTTATTTCGCCACGGTAAAAGCTCAAGTATCTTTTATCACCTTTTTCGCCCCTGCCTTCATCCTTTGCATT
>JAZNUD010000026.1:0-34138 GCA_045592085.1 Acutalibacteraceae bacterium
ATTGTTAACGGTATGTTAATATTTAAAAGTAGCAATTTAGGCTTTTATTAAATTTTTGGAGGAATTAAAATGGCTCAGAAAAAGACCGTATTCCTTACCGGTGCTTCGGGCACAATGGGTTGGGAAGGCTTCAAGCAGCTCTACGCAAAGAAAGATAAGTTCAATATCGTTGTTCTTCTTCGTGACAGCGAAAAGAACAGAAAGCAGTTTGCTCCTTATATGAACGATCCTTCAGTTAAGATCGTTTGGGGCGACCTTAAAAATTATGACAGCGTTCTTGAATGCGTAACCGGTGCAGACTATGTTCTTCATGTAGGCGGCATGGTTTCACCTTCAGCCGACTATTATCCCATCGGCACAATCAAGACCAATGTAGGCGCAGCAAAGAATATTGTTAATGCAGTCAAGGCTCAGCCCAACGCTGACGATATCAAGGTTGTTTACATCGGCACTGTTGCAGAAACAGGCGAAAGAGATGACCCCATCCACTGGGCTCGTACAGGCGACCCCATCAAAATCAGCGTTTATGACCACTACGCAACATCAAAGGTTATTGCTGAATCTGTTTTTGCAGAGTCAGGTCTTAAGCATTGGGTTTCGCTCCGTCAGTCAGGTATCCTTTACCCTGAAATCCTCAAGAACATGGAGCCTATTATGTACCATGTTGTTATCAACGGTGTTCTTGAGTGGGCAACAGTTGAAGATTCAGGCCGTCTTCTCGTGAATGTTTGCGGTGACGATGTTCCCGAAGAGTTCTGGAGAAGATTCTATAACATCGGTTCAGGCGCCGAATACAGAATCACAAATATGGAATTTGAAGAGCTTCTTCTCGGTAAGTACGGTCTCGGTATCGGCGATCCCAAAAAGCTCTTTGATCCCGATTGGTTCATCACCCGTAATTTCCACGGTCAGTGGTATCTTGACTCAGATGTTCTTGAGAACTACCTTCATTTCCGTGCCAATGTTCCCATTCAGCAGTATTTCAAGAGCATGATGGATAAGGTTGAATGGTTCTATAAGCTTGCTTTTCTTGCAAAGCCCTTCTCATTCGCAGTTAAGCCTGTAATGAAGAAGATTGCAAAAACTCCCGTTTACGGTACTCTCTGGTGGAGAGAGAATAACGTTGAAGAAAGAATCAACGCTTATGTCGGCTCAAGAGCAAAGTGGGATGCAATCGGCAGCGATTGGAGCAAGGTAAAGGTTTACCGTCCCAATGACGATCCCAAGCAGGCTCGCGTTCTTGACCACGGTTATGACGAGAGCAAGCCCTTCGATTCACTCACAATCGAAGACCTTCAGAAGGCTGCAGCTTTCAGAGGCGGCGAATGCCTTGCAACCGAAATCGTTGATATGTACACTCCCGTTCTCTGGAAGTGCGCACACGGCCACGAGTTTATGATGTCTCCCAACCTTGTTCTCCGCGGCGGTCACTGGTGCCCTGAAGAGCTTCCCTCAAGCATGGAAAAAATTGCAGAGAAGAAGTTCTGCTGGAACTATGATGCAGAAGCAAAGGTTAACCCCTTCTTTGCTCAGGTATGGTATCCTCTCCACGATAAGGATGAAGATAACGTTTATACCGAAGCAATCTATAAGGATTTCAAAGAATATCAGAGCTGATTATAAATATTACGGCGTTCTTGCGAAAGGACGCCGTTTTTTATTTGTTTTGGTGTTGTAACTTTTGATTATTTATGTTAAAATAAAATAAATATAATTAAAAGGTGATATGAGCCAATGAAAATAATCAGAGCTCTCATTTCAATTTTAATATCCTTAAGCGTTATTCTTGCATCATCGTGCTCGGGCGGCTTCGGTCAGGGTGTTTCGGAGCTGACCGTCGGCGTTGAAAATATCGGCGTTAACTTCAATCCGTTTTATGCTGAAACCGAAAGTGAAAAAAATATTTCCTCGCAGATTTTCAGCTCTGTCCAGCGCCTCGGCACTGATAATTCGTTAATCAATAACTGCGGCGGCATTTCGTATGAATATGTCGGTGAAACGCAGGTAAAGTATACCGTTACCATCCGTGACGATATGTTTTATTCCGACGGCACCCACGTAACCGTTGACGATCTGATTTTCTTTTACCATTTCATAGCCGATGCATCCTATGACGGAGCGTATTCCGACTGGTATCTCAATAATATCGAAGGTCTGTCGGCTTATTACTATGACGATGGTGATTATATCAATCAGCTAACCGCTATCAGCAACAAAGCATATGATTCATATTCGCCCGAAACAATCTCAAAAACCGATTATATAAATTATCTTATCGCCACAAAGCTTGAAGGTAAATTCAATAACGGACTTGATTCCGCTTCTCCCAACGGCAAAACCTGGCGTGAATATTTTACGTTACTCGAATATACCGCCGAGCTTGAGAAACTCGGTGAAAATCCCGGAGAAATGCAGCTTCTTTCACTTGCTGCAAGAGCTGAGGTTGAGAATAACCCTCTGTCCTATAATCCTTCCGATTATTACGTTGATATGCTTGTCAGCGAATATATCGGCGCGAATTATTCCGACGGAATCGACGTGCCCTCGATTTCGGGCATCAAAAAGATAAACGATTATACCTGCACGATTCTTTTCAATTCAAGAAACATCAATGCTGTTTCCGAAATCAACATCCCGATTGTGTCGAGTGCCGCATTCAAAGCGGATTACATCAAGGGAAATGCCGATGCGCTTAAACAGAAGAATATTTCTCCCGTCGGCGCAGGACCTTATAAGCTCAAGCAGACCGTAAACGGAGAGGTAACGCTTTCCGTTAACGAGCATTATTACGGTGACACTCCCGATTTTACTCTGCTTCATTTCAAGAATACAGAAAACCCGATTGAAGCATTCCTCAAGGGAGACGTTGACGTTATAAGCGTTGATGCTACCGACGAAAATCTTAAAAAGCTTGAAAAAGATAACGTTGCAACCGTTATTTCCAATCAGCAAAGCTATTTGTCAATCTTTTTTAATGCTGAAAGATTCAGCCTGCCCGAGAGAAAGGCTCTGTCTGGTCTTTGCGATTTCAACGGTTTTCTTTCAAATACCATCGGCAGATATTATACGGCGGTCTATCTTCCTTTGAGCATCCGATTCCCCGAGTATCCGCAGGATGTCATTGCACCCGTTTACTCAGTCAGTGCGTTTAATGCTTATAAAGCTGCAAATCCTGCAGGAATGAGGGCGATTACAGCTTATTTCAGCGGCGAAACGGATTCTCTTGAATATAAAATCCTTGAGGAATATAAACGAATTCTTGCCGAAAAGGGGATTTCGCTTTCAATCAGAAGCGTTTCTCAGGAAGAGTTTGATTCTGCAGTTTCGTCGGGTAAGGCGGACTTATGGATTGATTCCGTTTCCGACGGCGCAACCTGCGATAAATATGAATATTTCCACTCAAACGGTGATTTGAATTATACGGGGCTTAATTCAGAGGAAATCAATTCTCTGACCTCGGTGCTCAGAGCATCGGTCGGTTTTTCTGACAGAAAAGCGATGACAAGGCGAATTTTAAACCTTGTTGCGGAGCAGGCTGTTGAAACACCCGTTTGTCAGCTTCAGACGGTGACGGCTTACAATACCGAAAAGATTTCTCCCGAATCTGTCGGTAATAATTTTGATTATGACGGTTATTCAGCCGTTTTACCTCTTTTGAAAAAGAACTGATAGAAAGGGCGGATTTGTTATGGCTAAGATATTTTCTGCGGCAGTTATAGCTTCAGCTGCTGCTGCGGCGGCGAAGCTTATCAGGGATAAAAAAATTGCACCTGCTACAGCTGCAAAAAAAGCCGCAAACTCATTAAAGCTTAATTACAGGTTGACCGAAAGATATGATAACGGCGTTGCGCTGACCCCTCCGATGGGCTGGTCAAGCTGGAATCTTTTCAGAAACAAAATCAATGAAGATCTGATTTACGAAACCGCAAAAGCAATGAAGGAAAGCGGTCTGCTTGACTGCGGATACTGCTACGTTAATCTCGATGACTGTTGGCAGTCCTCCTCAAGAGATGAAAACGGCAGGCTTCAGGGCGATTTCGTCACCTTCCCGAGCGGCATCAGGGCTCTTGTTGAAAAGGTCAATGCTCTCGGACTCAAGCTCGGAATTTATTCTTCAAACGGCACGCTGACCTGCGAGGATTTACCTGCAAGCCTCGGTCACGAAGCAATTGATGCCGATACCTTTGCCGAATGGGGAATTGAATATTTCAAATATGATTTCTGCCATAATTCCGCCATTCCGTCAAGAGCTCCTATTATCGAAAAAATTACAGTTTCGTCTATAGGGTCGGATGAAGAAAATGAGTATCTTGCAGAAACAGCTCTTCTTACGGGCGATGCAAAAATCTCGGATGATTCGTCGCTTCCTTCGGGAAAGTGCATTACGGGTCTTTCGTCAAACGGCGGTGCGTGCGAATTCAGCGGGATTACCGTTGATTCCGACGGCGTTTACATTCTCACTCTTTGCATCCGCAAGAAGAATAACAATGCAAAATACTGCGAAATTCTTGTAAACGGTACCGATGTTTATAAAACGGTGCTTCCTGCAACCAAATCCTTCACCCCCGAAGGCAGGCATCAGATAAAGATTAATCTCAAAGCAGGAGTGAATTCCGTTAAAATTTACAATCCCGTCGCTTCAAGACGTGACAGTGCCGCAATTCAGTATACAAATATGGGTAAAGAGCTGAAAAGAGCAACCGCCGAATACGCCGAAAAGACAGGCACGACAGAGAAGCCGATTGTTTATTCAATTTGCGAATGGGGACGTAATTTCCCGTGGCAGTGGGGTCCTGCGGCGGGCAATCTCTGGCGTACAACGGGTGATATCCGTCCTGTATGGGCTTCAGTTGTTGCCATTTATGAGCTGAATGTTCTTCTTGATAAGCACGCAGGTGCAGGCGGCTGGAATGACCCTGATATGCTTGAGGTCGGCAACGGAACCCTTACTTACGAAGAAAACAAATCACATTTCACTCTCTGGTGTATGATGGCGGCTCCGCTTATTCTCGGCAACGATATCCGTGATTTCATCAAATCTGACGGTACTGTTGATACCGATAACAGAACACTTCATATTATTACCAATAAAGAACTTATTTCCGTTGACCAGGACGTGCTTGGTATTCAGTGCAAGAGAATCCGAACAAACGGAGCTGAGGATATTCTCGTCAAGCCTCTTGCCAATGGCGAATTTGCTCTTTGTTTCTTCAACAAAGCATCTTCATCAACTTCGATGAGCTGCTCAGTTCGGGAGATTGTTTCAAAATCGTTTGTCACAACCCCGTATTCCGATAATTATTCTTTCACGGAGCTGTGGAGCGGTGAGGAGGGCACAACCCCCGACGTAATAGAAGCAACCGTTAACGGTCACGGTGTAAAAGTATATAAAGTGAGGTCGGTATAAATGTTTGAAAAAATCAAGGATAAGTTTTATTTTGGAAACGGAGCAGGTGATTACTCAATTCCTCTCGTGCGTCTTGACGTAATGCCCGAAAATACTCCCGATGAACTGAAATATCTTTATGATTTTTCTGTTATTGATAACGGTCTTGACTACATAGGCCATCCTGACGCCATTCTGCTCAAGGACGGCAGTGTGCTCGACGTTTATCCATCTGCACACGGTAAAGGCGCTATAAGAAGCCGTATCAGCCGTGACGGCGGTCTGACCTATCCCGATACAATCGAAAATCAGCCGAAATCCTGGGAAACCTCAAGAGAAACCCCGACGGTTTACCGTCTTGAGTTTGCTGACGGCACACCCGATAAGATTCTTCTCACCTCAGGCAATCCCAATTGGCACGACGGCAAGGGTACAATCGGCGGCTTTAATTTCTCGCTTTCCGATGACGAGGGTAAATCCTGGAGCGAATTTGAGCTTGTTTTCTCAAAGAAGGATGAGGTAACCGTTATTCCGACGGTTGTTATGGCATCTCTTACGAGGCTCAAGGAAAACGGTAAATTCGTTGATAAGTGGATGGGATTTTTCCATGATGCATCGTTTGTAAATTATAAATCTATTCTTTCCTTTGTTGACGGCAAGCCTGTCTGGAGCAATCCCGAGCCTTATTTTGCCAATCACAGAGGAATTGAAAAGAAGGCCAATATGTGCGAGGTTGAGGTTATCCGCTCTGATAAAGGAATGGGTGATGAGCTTTGTCTTATTGCCAGAAGCAATAACAAGCGTTATAATTCGCTGATTTCTTTTTCTGACGATGAGGGCAAAACCTGGTCGAAGCCCCGTTTTGTTCCTTCGGCTCTTAACGGTGAGCGTCATAAGGCGGATTATACTTCTGACGGCAGACTTTTTATCACTTTCCGTTCAATTGAACGTTGCAAGGAAAAGATTGAGAAGTATTCTGTTGAACATATGAAAAATTGGTTCAGCGAGGGCTGGGTAGCCTGGGTCGGTACTTATGATGACCTTAAAAACGGCAGAGAAGGTCAGTACAGAATCAAGCTTGCCCACACTTATCTCAAAAATCAGACGGAGCCTGCGCTTTCCGCCAATGCCGATACGGGATATTGCGGTAACGTTGTATTCCCCGATGACACAATCGTTACTTCAACCTACGGTGCATTCGGTGAGAAAAACAGCGACGGCAGTTATAAAACTTACGTTGTGTCAAAAATTATCAGGTTAACTGATATTGATAAATTAATTAAATAAAATCAGGAGGAATGTATTATGGGACTTATTAAAGCAGGTATAGGAGCACTCGGCGGAGTACTCGCAGACCAGTGGAAGGAATTTTTCTACTGCGAATCGCTTGAGAACGATGTGCTTATGGTGAAAGGCACAAAGAGAATCGGCGGCAGAAGCTCCAACACAAAGGGCAGCGATAACATCATTTCCAACGGCTCGGGTATTGCTGTAGCAGACGGTCAGTGTATGATTATCGTTGAGCAGGGCAAGGTTGTCGAGGTTTGCGCAGAGCCCGGTGAATTCACTTACGATTCTTCAACAGAGCCTTCAATCTTTGCAGGCAAATTCGGAGAAAGCCTTAAGAATACCTTCAAGGCAATCGGTAAGAGATTTACATACGGCGGCGACACAGGCAAGGACCAGAGAGTTTATTATTTCAACACAAAGGAAATTCTCGACAATAAATTCGGCACACCCAACCCCTTTATGTTTGAGGTTGTCAACAAGAGAATCGGAATGAGCCGTACCGTTCAGGTAAGATGCAACGGTATCTATTCCTACAGAATCACAGATCCGCTTCTTTTCTACACCAAGATTGCAGGAAACGTCAGCGATGAATACAGAAGAGATGAAATTGATATGCAGCTCAAAACAGAGTTCATTTCGGCTCTTCAGCCTGCATTTGCAAAGCTTACAGAGCTTGAGCTTCGTCCTGCACAGATTCCTGCGCACACAACCGAGCTCAAGAATGCTATGAACGAGGCTCTTGCCGTTGAATGGACACAGCGCAGAGGTATTTCCGTTGAATCCATCGCACTTAATCCGATTACTCTCACACCCGAAGATATGCAGAAAATCAATCAGATGGAGGATGCCGCAACTCTTGGCTCAAATCCGTTTATGATGGCAGGCAGAATGACAGATGCTCAGGCAAATGCAATGGAGGCTGCCGCAAATAATGAAGCAGGTGCCATGACAGGCTTTCTGGGCATGGGAATGGCAATGAATGCAAACGGTAACTTTAATCCTGCGGCAATGTATACCGCAGGAATGCAGCAGCAACAGGCACAGCAGGCATCAGCTCCCGCACCTGCAGCTGCACCCGAAAACGGTTGGAAATGCGCTTGCGGAGCAACCGTAAGCGGTAACTTCTGCACGGAATGCGGCGCAAAGAAGCCCGAAGCAGAAGGCTGGACCTGCACCTGCGGCGCAGTGAATAAAGGCAAATTCTGCCCCAATTGCGGTGCGAAGAAACCTGCCGATGCACCTCTTTATCAGTGTGACAAGTGCGGCTGGAAACCCGAAGACCCCAAGAATCCTCCCAAGTTCTGCCCTGAATGCGGTGACAGATTCGACGAAAACGACGCTCAGTAATTAAACAGTAAATAAAAAACGCACAGCCGATTGATTTCGGTTGTGCGTTGATTTTTTTATAAAATAACTTTTTCCGGCATTCCGTTGTTTTCTCTTGAACGGTCTGCAAGGAATACCGCAAGATGACCCGAAAGTGAGTCCTGAATATCCGTGCAGGAGACGGAGGGTGATTCGTTTCTGCAATATGCAACGAAATCTCTTACAAGGTCAAGGTCTCCGCCGCCGTGAGAATCGTTTTCAATTTTAAGGTCATAAACGGTGTCTTTGTGCTCGCATTCGGGGCTCGGATCGATGAGCGAAACCGTAAATTCGCCTTTTTCAAGCTCACCTGATATAACGCCCTTTGTGCCCGAGATAAAGATTGTTCTCGTGCCGTAGCTGGTGCCGCCGACCATATTGTGGATACCCGTTGCACCGTTTTCGAAAAGAACGTTTACGCTCTGATGGTCAACAACGTTGTTGTCACTTTTGAAAGCACAAACGCCGTAGGGACTTGTTTTAAGAAGCTCGATTTTATCCTCTATTGTGGGGTTCTCAATGTCTTCAAGTGCATCCCAGACGTAGAATGACCATCTGTCGGGATGATCGATATAAATTCTTTTTGCCGAATAGAGACACTCGTCAACGTGGGGACAGTCAACAAGGCATCTCGTGCCCGAGTTTTCGGGAGCATTTTCTCTGACAAACTGCATATTGTTGCCGAAGCTTGAAATATAAGCAGGCTTTGTTTCGCCCATAAGCCACATCATAATGTCGAGGTCGTGGCAGCATTTTGCAAGGAGCATCGAGCTGTGACACTTTTCGGAGTTATTCCATTTGCCTCTGACGTGGCTTGTGGACATATGATGATAGCTGACGTATTCGTTTGTCTGGATGCTTATGATTCTGCCGATTTCACCAGAAAGAATGATATCCTTTATTTTTCTGTAGAAGGGTGCGTAGCGAAGAACAAAGCAGACCATAATTTTTCTGCCGCATTCCTCGGCAACCCTTACAAGCTCACGTGCTTCATCCTCGTTGACTGCAAAGGGTTTTTCGAGAAGCACGTCGTAGCCTGCTCTGAGCAGGGGAATTGTTGTATCAACGTGGATATGGTCCATTGTGCCGTTGATAACGGCATCGGCAAATTTCGGTGCTTTCGCAAGCTCTTCGGCGGATTCAAAGCATTTATCCGCAGGAATACCGAATCTTTCTGCGATGGTTTTTCTTCGGAATTCATCGGGGTCTGCAACACCGACAATCTCCATTTTATCGCTTTCGATTTCGGCAAGATTTGCGTATGTAAGGCTGCGGTGACCGCCGCCGACGATTATTGTTTTTAACGGTTTCTGATTCATAGTGCGTCATATCCTTTCGACCCGAAAAACTGTACCACATTGAGTGAAGAATTTCAAGTGAAAACGGAAATTATTTTAAATGTTTTCGTCAATATTAATCATTACTTCGCTGTTTTCCTGATTAACTGCCGCCTGTGCCTCGTGCCTGCGCACCATAAGCTCGGAATACATTCTCTCACGCATTTTGCCTGAAAGAGGATACAGGAATTTCGGAATAACCGCAAGGATGCCCGTAAGCTGGGGAATTCCCGTGCAAAGTGCGAAAAGCCACCACTTTGTTTTGTCGGTCTGAGTGCCGATTGTGATGCCCTGCTTGTAGCCGATGCCCTCAAGAATAAGGCTCTTGGCGGAGTTCATAACGATAGTCTGCAGCTTTGTGATAAGGTTTCTCGCTACGCCGATTGTCGCCTCAACTCTGTAGCCGTTTTTCCATTCGCAGTAGTCCATCGCTTCGTTGTAAAGCTCAGCCTTGACAACCTTTCTGATGCCGAAAGCCCATTTGTCAAACCACGCCTGAACACCGAAAAGAACGGTCATCAGCAAGGGCTTCTGATAGTTTTTGCCGATTGAACCGACAGCAAACAGAGCCAGATACCAGAATCGGGTATATAAATCCTCGAATACCCAGATAGCCTTTGAGGAGAATTTTTCTCTGACAGGCTTTACGAACGCATAGCTGATACTGCCGTTGAGTCCCGAAGGAATATTTGCAATTGTCAGCAGCGATGCAGAGCCTAAAACGTCGATGAAATAGTTTGTGTTGCTTCCGCCGACGCTGAATCCGCCGAGAAAATCCGAAACAGTTATGAGCAATACGGGATAGTTGTTTATAACCGCCTTGAGACCCTGCTTGACGCTCGGAGCTTCAATTGACTGCATAACTCTTTCTTTGGATACAATAAAGAAATAAAGGGTGAATGCGGCGGAAATAATACTTGTTCCGAGACCCATTGCAAGGAAAACGTTTTGCAGCTTCCATTTGAGAACACCGTTGTTGATAAGGTCAAGCAGAACGCCCATTATGTAGTTCGGCATATCCTCGCCCATATAACCCGTCAGAAGCTCCGCCATAGTTATGAGTCTCGCTCTGTCGTTAGGATGCGGTGTTATCGTGGTCATATAGCCTGCCTTGGCAATGCTGGTGAAAGTTCCGCCGGTTTCGTTGATAACGTTAAAAATAAAGAAATAAATCAGCTTCGGCAGATGAGTGCCCGATGTTCCGGGAAAGAAAAAGGGGAGCAGCCAATAAAATGCGCCGATAACCGTCATCGGAACCTGGAATAAAAGAAGATAGGGTCGGAATTTGCCCCATCTCGTTCTTGTTTTATCAACAAGCGCCGCAATAATCGGGTCATTGATAACGTCCCATATGCCCGTAAGCATATTCATAAACGCATTGGTCTTGAAGTCGATTTTGACAACGTCCCAGAGGAATCTGTCCGTAAACTGACCGATGTTGAAAGCGTTTGAAAAGTCATTGAGAAGATAGGCGAAGGTTTCCTTCGTGCCGACGTATCTTCTGTCATAAACCTTGAATTCGCTTCCTCTTCTGTTTGGGGTATTATTTGAATTATCCATAATTACCTCTAAAGATAAATACGCCGCGGGGTGACCGCGGCGCATAATTCAGTTAGCTGTTGAAATTATTTGAGACCCTTAACTGCCTCTTTGAGTGCTTCCATTTCTTCCATGCTGAGTGTAACACCCTTGCCCATCTTCTCGTGGTCGGGAGCCCATTCACGGATATCGTATTTGGGATCTCTGCCGTTCCAGCTGATGAGATTAAGTTCTTTTGTCCAGCCCTTGGGATTTTCGGAAAGAACTGCTACGGATTCAACGATTTCATAAGTAAATTCAGGCATGATTCTTCTCCTTTCGGATTTTTATTCGCTTTTATTATAATATATAAAAAATAAAAAGTAAATATATTTTTATAAAAAATATAACGGATTTTTACCTTTTTTAAGATAATTTCATCCTGAAAACGTTATATTTCGGACAGGTGTTGAATATTATTGAAACGAAATAACCGTAAAAGGAGAATTGCAATGAATTTCAGTACCGAAACAAAAACTCTCGGATTTTGCGAAATTAACTATGAATCAACGGCAGAGCAATCTGTTGAAGCGGAGCTGCTTTTGCCCGATTATTGCCCCGAAATCAAAAGGATTCTTAAATGCTCCGTGTGTACGGATATTCTTTCCGTACAAAATTCCTCGGGCAGAGTTACGGCGCAGGGTAACGCAAACGTCAGGCTGATTTACGTCGGCGAAAACGATAAGACCTCCGCATACGAGCAGGTTGTACCTATTCAGAAAACCGTTGATTCCGATAAGCTTTCGTCGGGCTGTGCAGTGTGTGTTAAAGCGGTTACCGATTACGTTAACTGCAGAGCACTGAATTCGAGAAAAGTTGACGTCAGAGCGATGCTGACATTTGTTTTCAGATCAATGAAAAAACGTGAAGAAACAGTTATGACCAAAGCGGAAAATGCAGGAATTATGACTCTTTCGCAGGATTATGCCTTCTCTGACCTTAAATCCGTTACGGAAAAGGCATTTAATCTCAGCGAGGTTATTGAGCTTGACGCAGATAAACCCGTTATCGGCAGAATTCTCAATTCATCTGCATATATTATTGTTAAAGAAAAGAAAACCATCAATAATAAAATTCTTGTCAAAGGCGATTCTTATATTAAAATCCATTATCTTTCAGAAAATGAATCTTCCGTCTGCTGCGCAGAGCATACAATTCCCGTCAGCCAGATTATCGAGGTTGACGGCATAACGGATACCTGTGAGGTCTGCCTCAACGTTTCGGTAACCGCCTGCGAAGCAATTCCGAAAGTCGATTCAAAGGGCGAAACAAAGCTGATTGATATTTCCGTCAGAGCATCTGCGCTGATTCTTGCGTTTGAACCCGTACCCGTAACCCTTATTTCCGATGCTTATTCAACCGAATGTCTTACGCATAATACGTCCCGAAGCATCGAAATGTTAAGCTCCAATACTGATTTTGATTCCGTTTTTACAAATAAAGTTGTTCTCGAAAGCATCGGTGTAAGCGTTGATTGCGTACACGCGGTATGGTGCAGTGACGTCAAATACGGTTACAGCCTTAAAAACGGCAAATGCCTGTTTACAGGCTCATATCAGGCGACAATTATTTTCAGGGATTCCGATAAACAGCAGGGAATTATCCAGAAGCCCGTTGATTTTGAGTTTACGGTTGACCTTAAGGAAGAATGCGAAAGAATTACCTGCCATTCCTCGATTCTGCTTACGGGATGCTCCTGCTCTGTAACGGGAGAGAGCAAAATTGAACTTCGTACCGAAATGAATGCATCGGGTAAAATTCTTTCAAGTAAAATTATGAAATATATCAGTGAAATTGAATTGCTGGAAAATAATTCAGATGAAAGTGATAATTGTGCTTTGACGATATATTTCAGCGACAAAAACGAAAAGGTATGGAACATTGCAAAAAGATACAGAACAACCGTTGAAGCTATTATGGCGGAAAATTCGCTTGATTCCGACATTATAACCGAAAAGAAAACATTACTGATTCCGAGTGTCAGATAAACAGTATTTTTCTTTGATTAATCGGCAAAATAAGTTTGACTGAAATAATCAAAGGAGAATATATAATGAAAATACTTGATATCGGAAAAGAAAGCTATAAAAATGAGATTGAAGAATATAAAGGAACAGTCCTAATTGATTTTTTTGCTCCCTGGTGTACGCCGTGCAAAACGATGGCAAACGTTATCGAATCTGTTGCGGACAGAGCAGGGGATTCGGTTAAAATCTGCAAAGTAAACGTTGAAAAAGAAAAGGAGCTTGCAAATCAATTCGGGATAATGAGCATCCCGACGCTTGTTGTTATGAAAAACGGTGAAATAAAAAACAGAAGCATCGGTGTAACGGGTAAAAAAGCAATTCTTGATATGTTGGATTAAAATTAGACATCGGCAAAGGATTGTATATATCTTTTTGTTCACAGTTTTGTTATAATTTGAATGCAGTAAGATACTGTAAAAATAAAGGGAGGACAAAAAGAATGGAATTTTTTGCACAGCTTACCGAACTCGTAACAGGCCTTTTTGATTTTATCAAAGGCGGCGATGCAGTAAAGGTTCTTGATCTTGTTTCCGAGATTCTTTCTTATTTCAAAGAATTCGAAGCAGCAGGTGTTATTGACATCATCAGGAATTTCCTCGGTGCTCTTTAATCATCGCAAAGAAAGCACAGCTTCGGCTGTGCTTTTGTTCTTTTAAAATTTTTTTATTTAACACTTGATTTTTGCGTAAATGTGTGATAATATATTTGAGCATTCAGTTGGGGGTGTAGCTCACTTGGGAGAGCGCTTGAATGGCATTCAAGAGGTAAGGGGTTCGATCCCCCTCATCTCCACCAGAAAAAGAGACCTGTGCTTTATATCAAAGCATAGGTCTTTTTTTATGAATAAATCCCTTACGGTATCTGTGAAATACGCTTCGCATATGAAATATTGCTTCGCAATGTGAAAAGCCTGCAGGCATAAGAGGATTTATTTCATATTTCCCGATAAGAAAACCTTTCGATAGATTATACAAATTCTAAATAAATATTAATAATATAACGCTTCGATTGACAAGACTTTTTTATGACATTATAATGAGTATTGTTCAATTCAGGATTTAAATTCATTTAAAAAACGGGCAGATTCTGAAACCTGCCCGTTTAATATTAATAGTTAATTATTTATCAGTTGCAAAGAATATCCGTTTCGATATATCTGACGCCCATATCGTAAAGAGCCTTGGCTTCTTCAACGGTGTTAACGGTGAACAGTGAGAAGTTGATTCCTTCGCTGATTGCAAGCTTAATATCTTCTTCCGTGTTTCTCTGATAATCCGTTGAGAGCCATACGTTATCTCCGAGTGCCTTTGCTTCGGCAATAGCTTCGGGTGTAATTTTATCAACCATATACCAAAGCTCGATATCGGGATTCATTTCGTGAATCATCTCGAGCTGCTTGAGATTCCAGGTGAGAATCATTGCCTGGTCCTCAAGACCTCTTTTGACTATTTCCTCAACAATAACATGAAGCATATCGTAGTTTACAATACCGATTTCAATCTGAGGTCTTGTTGTTGTGCCGACGAAAACGTCAAGATATTCCTCAAGAGTGGGAATGCGTGAATCCTTGTATTTCCATATGTTTGCGCCCCAGTTGTAGCTGAAGGTTTTCAGCTCCTCAAGGGTGAGCTCGTCAATTCTGCCGAACTGACAGAATCTGTCGTCAACCTCTGCGTTGTGAATAACAACCCATTTGTTATCCTTGGTTAACTGAATATCGCATTCGGCGGAGTAAAAGCCGTTGTTGACTGCTTCTTCAAATGATGGGAGCGAGTTTTCGGGGGCCAGAGCGTGAACGCCTCTGTGGCAGGTCAGATAAACGGGGTCATCGGGAGTACCTACACCGTTTTCAGAGAGAGAAATAAGCTCTTTGGGCTGGTTAAATAAAACCATTATGGGGTAAGTAGGGGACAGAGTGAAAAAATAAATCGGCACGAGGATGAGTGTGATAATCTTGTTGATTATTGCTATCATTGGTTTTGTTTCCTTTCTTTTCTGATATATTCAGTATATCACCTTTTAAATTATAAAGCAACAGAAAGTATTAATTTATCCGAGGTAAAGTGTATGTTTGTCACGTTCAACAATATCAGTTCAAGCAATAAAGTAACGCTTACTGCCAATAACCGCAGCTACGTTATTAATCCCGAATCATCCGCCGAGGTGTTTTTCGGCAGCAATGAAATAGAATTTTTGGCGCAGATTTCTCCGTTTGAAGAGCTGACCGCTGCAATTGATGATATGGACGGCGAAATAAAAGAATACAGCTTCAAAGATAAAATTCTCGCAAAGTTTGTCAGGAAATTTGCCGAAAAGATTGACAAGATGATGCTTAACGTTGAATTGAATTATGAAGTCACTTTGAATTCGTCCGACAGAGCGGTTATCAATCTTTGCGAAGGTGTTTATTCTTTTTGTGACGGAAAACTTGCCGATTTTCTTGAATTGATGCCCGTTATGTTTTCTTTCTGCAGGGCTGAAACAGATAACGGTGATATCAAAGTTAAAGACGTCACGTTGTTGAACCGTAAAGAATATCTGAAATTTTTCAGGAATTGTCTGCTTTTTCTGAATTCGGGTTTGTTTATTATTGATTTGTTTTTCTTCATTCCGTCATACCTTATTTTCAGATTTTTCTCGTCAAAGTTTTATATCAGAAAAACTTTGACCCGACTTTACTGCAAAAACAGAGATGAACGGGAGCGTATTCTTGAAGAAAAAGAGCAGAATTATGAAAAAGAGGATAAAAAAGGCGGATGTCTTTTGACGGTACTGAAAATAGCAATCTTTCTTCTCATTCTCGGCGGTCTGGTTTTCTGGGCAAGCAACGAGGAATATGACGTTGTGGTTTCCGAGGACCTTTCAACCATTAACTGCTTTGAAGAAACCTATGTCAGAATTGACGGTGAGCTTCCCGAGGATGCCGAAAAATCTTTTTTAGAGTCATATTTTGCGTTTTATCCGACGGATGACGGCGAATATGATTCCGACCGATACTATTGCAACGTTTATGAAACGCCCGACGGCACGAGGTACATATGGATTCGGGATAACGGCGAAAACGGTGAAAATGACGGCAAGGATTATGAAGAAACCGAAAAACCGATGGTATATATATTAAGTGAAACAAAGGGTGAATAATATGTTGTTTGATTTTTTAAAAAGAAAGAAGAAGAGCTCCGTTACCGAATCCCCGTTATCCGAAAAAGAAATCAGATGGAACAAAATGTGGGATTTATGGGCAAACGGAGAAATCGAATCGCCTTATGCAGAGCTGATGGAGTATCACAGCGAAATAAATAACGGAGGTCATTCACAGTATTTCAGCCTGATTACCGATAACGGCGACGTTGAATCGGCAATTTCCGCTTTGTCCGAAATCCTTCCGCAGGCATTGACAGAAAACATACGTGAAGCTTATCAGGCTCACCTTATTCTTGAGCAGGATGATTCGGATGAGAATGCCGAATCAACAATGCGTAAATGTGACGGTGTTTTCTTTGAAAACGAGCATCTGATAACCGAAATTCTCGAAGCTTTCAGTTTGAATCTTTAATATAAACAAATTTCTTGATAATTATGCATAATATAAAAACAGTCAAATAAGAAATTATAGTTTATGAAAATTACTGCAGGGTCGTTATTTGACAAAATGAAAAAATATTGTTATAATAATTAATTATAAATTTCTTGAAAGGGGACAAAAGAATGACTGAAATTTTAGAATGGATTTATCAGGAAATCATTGTAGACAGCTACATTATCCGGATGATTGTTGCAAGCGTTTGCGGCGGATTGATCGGTCTTGAAAGAAGCCGCAGACAGAAGGATGCAGGTATCCGTACCCATATGATTGTTGCTCTCGGCGCGGCAATGATTATCATTGTTTCAAAGTACGGCTTTTTTGATATTCTTCAGTATGAGGGTCTCCGAGCTGATGCATCGAGAATTGCTTCAAACGTTGTAACGGGTGTCGGTTTCCTTGGTGCAGGCGTAATCTTTGTCAAGGATATTTCCATCAAGGGTCTCACGACTGCCGCAGGTATATGGACCACCGCAGGTGTCGGTCTTGCAATCGGCGCAGGAATGTATCCTCTGGGCATAACAGCTTCGCTGATTATGATTTTCTCGCAGCTTTTCCTTCACCGCTTCTTTACAAAGCTTGAGAATACCGCAAATGAGTTTATCGTTGTTGTTACTGATACGAAGGATTCCGTTAAGAATCTCAAGGCAAAGCTTGCCGAAAAGAATATAAACGTCGAAAAATGCAACATCACCCGAAACGGCGACGGCACTCTCCGACTTGATATAACCGTTAAAAAATCCAGAACAATTTCGATGGATGAGATTATGCTTCTCATCGAGCAGGATGAAAGCATTGTTTCGGTTGATATTTAATTGAATATGATTAAAAGAAAACGCACTTTCATGATTCGTTCACGAAAGTGCGTTGTTTTTTAATTGTGCTTTTTGTTTTTCTGAATAAGTACCAGAATCATACACCAGAAGGCAATCATCAAAACAAAAAGAGCACAAACAAGAATTGCATTGTTAACTGCAAAGCTGAGCAGGAGGCCTGCTAACGGTATGTAACGGGTAACGATTCCGAAAGTCTCTGAATGCGAATATAATCTTCCGCTTATCTGATTTGTTATCGGGTCGTAAACCTCAACGGTTGCGTTGTCGATTGTGACGTCCTTTGAGCTGTAAATATACATTATATCACAGCCTTCGTTTGTCTTGCCGTCAACGGGCACGGCTACGGGTTTGTTAAGGTTTGACGCATATTCATCGGGAGCGATTTCTTTTGAGATGATGAGTGCGCCTTCTTTGATTGTATCTTTTCCGACCGTGATTGTGCGGAGCTGATTGTTGAAGCGGAATCCGCCTATATCAGTACCTTTATTGATGAAAGCCGCGGTAAAACCGCCGAGAATAAAGGTTACAACGGTTACGCAAAGCAAAATGATTGAAATGATTTTGCCGGCAAGCAGACCGCCGCTCTTTTTCTTTTTTTCAACAATCGGTACGTCAGGCTCATAAATATCTTCGGGAATCTCATCGTCTGCAGGTGCAGGGTTCTTGAAATATCTTGCAGGTTTTTCTGATTCTTCTTCGGAAATCGGTCGGGGGTCAGCAGGAGTTTCGGTTTGTGTCGGTATTACCTGAGGCGCTGCAACGGGTGTAACCGCCTTTACAGGCTCGGCAGGTTTTGCCTCGGGCTTTATCATTTCGGGGATAAAGCTCTGGGGTGCAGGCTTCGGCTGCTGCTTTTTAACCCTTATATTCTGCACAAAATCGGCATCAAATTCTTCGATGCTTATGATTTTAAATTCATTCATATAATTAAATGCCTTTCATTACGGAATTAATCAATGATTACTTAAGCGACTCGGCTTCTTTTGCGATTTCTCGGCTGAGGGAAATGATTCTGTCAATACCCGTTTCTTCAGGCGCGGCAGGAGCACCCGATGCCTTGAGAGTTTTATTCTCTGTCGAAAGAGAGCGGCAGATTTTTTTGAGCTTTTCGTTGTTGGCTTCGGTGGCCTTTGCATAATCAAAAAGCTTTTTGTACTGAGCCTTGAGGAGCTTTATATATTGCTCAACCTGCTCGCAGTCATAGCCGTTAGGGCTGATTTCAAATAATTCTTTGCTTTCCATTATTATGTCCCTCCGATATGATAATTTTACATTTTTAATATATCATATCAATCCACAAAATACAATATTTATTTACAATATTTTATAATTTATAACACAAAAGGTTGTGTTTTGGATTTTTAAAAAATACTGTTGACAAGAGCGGATTTATCTGCTATATTGTAAGTGTGATATCACAGATAGCACACTTTAGGAGGTGTTGCGATGATAGTAATTGATAAACGGAGCAAAGTGCCTGTTTATGAGCAAATCAAAAACCAGATAATTACCCTCATCCGTGTCGGTGTTTATCCGCCTCATTCCAAGCTGCCGTCAATCAGGCAGATTTCGGCGGATACTTCAATTAACGTCAACACCGTTAAGAAAGCATTTGCGGAGCTTGAATTGACGGGGGCAATCTATTCAGTGCCCGGCACGGGCAGTTTTGTCAGCGAAAATGCGGCAACCGATTCATCACTGAGCAACAAGGCGATGAAAGACCTGAAGCAGACCCTTGAGGTTGCAAGGTCAATCGGTGTAGATCTTGATGAAATTATGAATCTGGTCAATTCTGTTTACAGGGAGGAATAATTATGATTGAGATAAAGAACGTTACCAAAAAATTTGGTAATTTCACCGCAATCGACGGCCTGAGTTTCAAGGTGGAAAAAGGCTCGATTTACGGTCTTGTGGGATATAACGGAGCAGGTAAAACTACGCTCCTTAAAACTATTTCAGGCGTTTATAAGGCAGACGGCGGCGAGGTGCTGATTGACGGCGTTAATACCTATGATTCTACAGCGCAGCGTCAGACGCTTTTCTACGTGCCTGATGACATTTATTTTGAACCCTATTCAACCATTGCGAAAATGGCTGATTTTTACAGAGGATATTATCCTGCTTTCAGCGATGAAACTCTTGATAAACTCTGCGGTGTTTTCGGTCTTGATAAAAATGCGAAGCTGAATTCGTTTTCAAAGGGTATGCAGAGGCAGGCGGAGATGATTCTCGGAATGTCCACAAATCCCGAGATTATTCTTCTTGACGAAAGCTTCGACGGTCTTGACCCTGCGAAGCGTAATCTTATGAATAATATGCTCGTTGAATACGTTGCGGAGAGGGGATGCAGCGTAATCGTTTCCTCGCATAATCTTCACGAGCTGACCGATATCTGCGACCATATCGCTCTTATCAACGGCAAAAAGATTGTGCTTGACTGCTGTGTTGACGACATCAGCGAGAGCCGCTGCAAATTCCGCCTTGTATTCAACGAGCCGAAAACCGAAAAAGACTTTGAAAAATTCAATTATAAGAAACTGCATATCGACGGCAGAATCATCACCGTTTCAATCAAAGGCGATGCTGATAAAACCGAGCAGGCGCTTTCGGAGATGAATCCTATTCTTATCGAGCGATTCCCGCTTTCGCTCGAAGAAATATTCCTTGAAGAAATGGAGGGTGCAGATTATGACTTCAAAGAAATCTTCGGCTGATACTTTCAGATTCACCTTCTTTAATACGCTGAAAAAGAACTGTGTTATTCCGATTCTTATTTTCTGTTACAATTTGTTCTTCCAGCTTTATACCCCGATTGCACATTATTATAATCAGAAATATACAGGTGAATGGGGTCTTGGACTTGAAAAGACGGTCTATGCATTCACAAACCCAGCGAATGACTTTTTCGGCGTGATTTTCACCGCTCTGATGCTTGCAGGTCCGTTTGTTCTTGCGGCTCTGATATTCAGATATATGATGAATAAAAGCGCTGTCAACGTCTATTACAGCCTCGGTGTTAAAAGATCAACGATGTTTTTCAGCAAGTTTACCGCAGGCTGCACGATGGTTATTATTGCGCAGATTATTCCTCTTGCAATTGCTTTGCTGACTAATATTCTTTTATTCGGTTCAACTGCTGAATTGTGGAGAACGTTTATTTTTATGCTTCTCCATTATATTGTTATTGAAATCTATGTTTTTGCGGTCACGGCGGCTGTATTCTCCATTGTAGGCACAGTGATTGAAGGTCTTGTTTTCAGTGCTCTTTATGCGGTTTCTCCCGCAGTTATAGCCGCATACATCGAATTCCTTTTTCAATATTTCCTTGTCGGCTCTGTTGATAACGGTTCATCCTGGTCATATACTACGGGAAACTATCAGATTCTCGGTTTGGGAACGATAAAATCAAGCCGTATTGACCTTGTTAATTCCGTCGGGGATTTTCTTCTTTTCCCGTATTCTGCGGACGTAAGAGTACGTTACAGATTAACCGAAGGTCCTTATTCCTGGAATAATCTTGATTACAGACCGCTGATATTCTGGACAGTTATCACCACAGTAATCGTTTTCCTCGGATGGGTTGCATATAAAAACCGTAAGGTCGAAATTGCAGGCTTTATGGGCTCAAATCAGAAGGCAACCTTTGCAGGCGTGTTTATTGCTTCAACCTTCCTTTCATCAGTGCTTCTTCCTGCTATGATGTCAACCGAAACAAATCTCGAGAAGGTTATGCACCTCGTATTCTCTGCGCTGATATTCCTTATTGTTTATATAGTTATTGAAGCAATTTCCTTGCGAAGCGTCAAAAAGTTATTCAGATATTTCTGGAAATATCCTCTCCACGTTGCGATTTATTCACTTGGAATTATCATTTTTGTAACGGGCTTTTTCGGCTATAAAACGAGAATTCCGGCTATTGAAAAAATCGAAAGTGTTTCAATTCAGACGGGAACGGGCGATATGATGATTTCTCCCACTAACGTCGATGATATCCGCTTATATTATTATGATGATGATTTATATTTTCCTGCACTCTTTTCGGCTGATATAGAAAGAGACTACAGACTTGTCGGCGGATTTAACTCTGCAGAGGATATTCAGAGAGCAATTGATATCCATCAGAAGCTGATTGAATGCTCGGGTGATACGGTTAACGGCAAAACCGTCGGAAAGCCTTACAGCGAGAGGGTTAGACCCGTTTCAATAACGATTGTTTACCACCTTAAGAACGGCAAAAACTTCCAGCGTCATTATAACGTTGCAAACGATGAAATTCTTTGCGAGCTTGCCGAATTTTCTGTTTCCGATCATTATAAAGACCTTGCTGTTAAAGCGATTACAGGTAAGCAGGAGATTCTTTATTCTGAAAACGTTCCCGACGTTGATTTGTACGACCCGTCAAGTCCTTTTATGACGGTGTATTCCGATATGTATCAGGTCGGCTTTGCTTCACCGAATTTTACCAGAATCACAACGCCCTCTGAAATCCAGTATAAGTATAATCTCAAAGACGATATTCTTCAGGCTATCGGCAAGGATATTGAAGCAGGAAATCTGTCACTTGATTTCAGAAACGACAGCAAGCTTCTCGGATACGTTGTGTTCAAGAATTTCAAAAATATCCAAATGGAATATGAATATACCGATGAAAGCTACATCTATGAAATCCCTTCGGTCGATGCCGAGGTTATCTACGTTGATGATAAGGTTGTATTGGAAGAGGAAGGCTGCTTCAGCGCAGTTTCAACCGACGGCTTTACAATTCCCGTCTATGAGGATATGACGAATACCGTTAACCTTATCAACAGCAACGGCTATTCTGAATTCTTTGTCAATGCAAAAACACCTTATGCCGTTAAAATCTGGGACGGTGTTACGGAGATTGACGAAAGCAGCTTTTATAATTTCAGCAATAAAACGATGCTCTTCAACGGCGTTCATTATTATCCCGTGGTTGATGACAGCTACGGAGCTCCTGTTGAAATGCCCGAAAAAGCGCAGACTATCGCTCAGAATCCCGAACTGATAGCTGAATATGAATCAAAGGCAAGAATGGTTTATCTCAACTGCTATGACGGCGTTTACGCACAGTTTTTGTTTGAGGATGGCTCATCAACCTTCGGATTTATACCGTCATAAATAACAATTCCCGATGCCGTCATGTGGCGGTGTCGGGAATTTTTTTGGTTTTATTCATTGACTTTTTTTGAATAAATATTTATAATGATTGTATAAATTTATAAAGGAGTGTCGGAATTATGCTCAAAAAAACTCTCTGCGTCATCCTTTCGGTATTGATGCTTGTTCCTGTGTTTGTGTTGAATACATACGCGGCTGAACAAAAGGAATACGTCATCGATAACCCTTATTCACGAATCGATTGGGATCAGTGGAACGCCTATAAAACCCAGCTTCACTGCCATACCAATGCCAGCGACGGCTTTATGCCCGTTGCCGAATTCGTTCAGAAGCATTATGACCATAACTATGATATCGTTGCTCTGACAGACCACGGTACTCTTAACTGGGGCTGGAACGTTGAGCCTGATATTGTTCCGCTTATGAGAATCATCAAGGCAGAGCGTACCAATAACAACGCTCCCGTTATTCCTCTTACCGATGAGGAATATAAAGCGTATCTTGACGGCTCACACGAGTCCGAATCAAGAACACATTCCAACGGTATGCTCGACGTGCCTCTCGGCAACGAGCTGAATATGGCAACACCTTTTGCAGACTGCCATCTGACGGGATATTTTGCCGAATACGGTCAGGGTCTTGCCGGTGTTTACGGCGACTATGAGACACCTTCCAAGGGCGTTATGGAAGAAGGCGGTATCTCGATGCTTTCCCACGTCGGTGAATACGTTTATACCGATAAGGACAGCGAGAAATGGGTAGGTATGCCCGTTGACGATTATTATGCAACAAAATTCGCCCGTCTGTTTATGGATTATGAAGGCTCAAGCCTCGGTATGGGTATCAACAGTGCAACCGATGCACATACACGCTGTGACAGAATTCTCTATGACCAGGTGCTTCAGAAGACTATTCCCAACGGCGTTGTACCGTGGTCCTTTACCTTCTCCGATTCGCACGATTCCCAGTCAGTTAATTTCGCTTATACAATGCATTATATGCCCGAACTGAATATGGACAATTTCCGTGACAGTATGGAAAACGGCGAATTCTTCTCAATTTCACATTATTCAAACGGCGTTGAGCTCAACGGTATGAAGGAAATGCCAAACTTCGTTGAAAAAGAAGTTGAGGATTCAAAGAGCTATCTTCTCGATAACACACCAATGGTTACAAGAGTAACAGTTGATGAAGAAAACGATACAATTTCAATCGAGGGTACAAATTTCAACGAAATTACCTGGGTTTCTAACGGAAACGTTATTCTTCGCGAGAGCAATATCTCAAGCGGAAAAGCAACTCTTGACCTTCATTCCGAGGATTTGCTTAATGAACCCTATCTCTTCGTAAGATTCTATATTACGGGTGAAAACGGAATCTGCTATTCCCAGCCGTTCGTTCTTAACGTAGAAGGCGAGGAGTTTGCACCCGTTGACGTTCCCGAGGTTGTTATTGACCTTCCGTTCTTCCTTCGCAAGCTTGTAACGGTTGTTGACCTCTTCTTCTTCAGACTCAACCCCGTTATCTGGATTTTCAAATATTTCGCACTCGGCTATAATCCTCTTGAAAGAATATTCAACCCGTTCTGATAAAAAAAGAGCTGACATTGAGTCAGCTCTTTTTGATTATTTTATGAATTCGTATGTGAGATTAATAAGATTTGCGATTCTTGAAGCTATAGCATCGGGGGAGCAATCAATTCTACCGTCGAGCCAGGCAACGATTGTTTCCTTTGCGCCTGCCGTAACGAAAGTGAGATAAGTCTTAACCTTTGCTTCATCGTTGGATTCGTCAATGCTCATAAGCATTGAAAGAGTTTCCTCATAATAAATGTCAATTATTCTGCACAAATAATTGTTGAGGAAACAGGACTGCATAAGCATACGGTAATAATCAAAATCATCATAAATATGGTTACAGATTATCGAAAGAAAATCCTTGGTATCTTTAACGTCGATGTCGCCTTCTCTTGATCTGTTAACAAGAGTAACGAGCTTTTTGACTTCCTCGGTTTCAATCTGCTCAATAACACTGTGGATATCGGGGTAGTGAGCATAGAACGTTCCTCGGCTTATATCTGCTTCTCGGATAACGTCCGAAACGGTAATTTTTGAAATTTCTTTTTCGTGCATAAGCTTTGCAACAGCTTTTTTGATAAGATTCTTTGAACGAATCGAGCTTCTGTATTCTGCTTTAGCCATTTTTCTCCCTCCTTGTTATGATTAATTTATACTAAATCATCTTTAATGTCAATATAGAAATTGAAAATAAGAAAAAATTTAAAATTTTTTAATATTATATTATATAATTTTTATAATTTATTGACTGAATTTTTTATCAATGATATAATCTATTTATTATCAGATATTACTTGAAAGAAGGCTTTTTGATGAAACTTGTTGCTCACACTGAAGCTGTCGCACCCAGACTAGGCGATGAGGTTGCCGTTAAAATGATTTGCGAAAGCGGTTTTGACGGAATCGATTATTCAATGTTTTTTATGGATGAAGACGGCAACGTTCTCGAAAGAGAGGGTTTTCAGAAATACGTTAAGAATCTTCGCAATATGGCGGCGGTTTACGGCGTTACCTTCGAGCAGGCTCACGCTCCGTTTCCTTCAATGAAAGAGGGGAATGCCGAGTATAACAAAAAGCTGGATTATAAGCTCAAGAGAGCTCTTGAGGTTGCAGGTTTGCTCGATGCCAAAATCGTTGTTGTTCATCCCGTTCAGTTCAGCTCCTGTCAGAAAGAGAGAAACATTGAGCTTTATAAAAATCTTGAACCGTATGCAAGAGATTTCGGCGTAAAGATTGCTCTTGAAAATATGTGGGGCTGGGATACCGATCATATCGTGCCCAACGTTTGCAGTGTTGCTTCCGAATTTAACGATTATTTCGATTCTCTTGAATCGGATGCCTTTACCTGCTGCCTTGACCTCGGTCATTGCGGTCTTGTCGGCGATAATGCTGCTTCAATGATTCTTGAGATGGGTAACAAGCGTCTCGGTGCGCTCCACGTTCACGATAACGATAATTTCCATGACAGCCATACACTGCCTTATCTTATGGAAATGGATTGGGAATCAATCCTCAAGGCACTCGGCGAAATCGATTACAAGGGTCACTTTACATATGAAGCGGCTAATTTCTGCAACGGATTCCCCGAGGACCTTCTTCCCGCTTGTCTTCGCTTTGCGCATGACGTTGGCAGAAGTATGATGAGAAAGATAGAGAAATACAGGGTAAAGAAATGATTGGATTTATCTGCCCCGTTTGTAACGGTGAGCTTTTTGAGGATGGCAAGAGCCTGAAATGCGCTCTCGGTCATTGCTTCGATATTTCGAGATTCGGTTACGTTAACCTGCTTATGTCATCAAAATCCTCCGCAAAGCATCACGGCGATGACAGACTGATGGTCAGGGCAAGAAGGGATTTTCTTGATAAAGGATATTATTCCTTCCTTTGCGATAAGCTCTGCGAAATCTGTTGCGACCGCCTTGAAAATGCGGTTATTCTTGATGCAGGCTGCGGTGAATGCTATTATTCTTCTGCAATCCTTAATGTATTAAGAGATAAAAAACGTGAACCCCTTATGCTCGGTGTTGATATTTCAAAAGCTGCTCTTGAATTTGCATTTAAAAGAAAAAGCGGAGTATCGTGTGCTGTGGGAAGCGTTTTTAAGCTTCCCGTTGCCGATTCGTCCGTTGATTGCGTGCTGAATGTTTTTTCTCCCGAGGCTTTTGAAGAGTATTACAGAGTCCTCAAAAACGGCGGTTTGCTTATAAGAGTAATTCCGCTTGAAAACCATCTGTTTTCTCTCAAAGAAACCGTTTACGATAAGCCTTATCTCAATGACGTTCCCGACGGGATCATCGACGGTTTTGTTCTTGAGGAAGAAATCAGGATTTCAAAGGATTTAACCGTTTCATCAAACGAAGATATTCAGAATCTTTTCAAAATGACGCCCTACTATTATAAAACCGGCAAATCCGACCAGCAAAAGCTCGAAACGCTTGATTCTCTTTCAACCGTTGCGGAGTTTGGTATCAGGATATACAGAAAGGAATTTTAAAATGCATAAAAGATTTGCAATGACGCCTCCCATGGGCTGGAACAGTTGGGATTGCTACGGTGCTGCCGTTAATGAGGAGCAGCTTATCGGCAACGCCGATTATATGGCAAAGAATCTCAAGGAATACGGCTGGGAATATATCGTGTGTGATATTCAGTGGTCGGAGCCAACTGCCGATTCATTCTATTATCATAATTTCGTTCCGCTTAATATGGATGAATATTCCCGTCTCATTCCTGCGCCTGAAAGATTTCCTTCCTCGGCAGGGGGTAAGGGCTTCAAGCCGATTGCCGATTACGTTCATTCGCTTGGACTTAAATTCGGAATACATATAATGAGAGGTATTCCGAGGCAGGCTGTTCACAGCAACACACCCATCAAGGCTGACGGAATTACCGCAAGAGATATTGCGGCTCAGTTTTCGGTTTGCCCGTGGAATGCCGATATGTACGGTGTAAATCCCGATGCAAAAGGTGCGCAGGAATATTATGATTCTCTTTTCGAGCTCTATGCCTCGTGGGGAGTTGACTATATCAAATGCGATGACATTTCAAATACGGAGTATCTCAAGGACAATCCTTATTCCGCAAGAAGAGAAATCGAAATGCTCCGCAAAGCAATTGATAAATGCGGCAGGGATATGGTGCTCAGCCTTTCGCCCGGTCCCGCACCCGTTTGGGAGCACGAGCATCTTGCCGCAAACGCCAATATGTGGCGTATGACGGGCGACTTCTGGGATTCGTGGGATAAACTCCACGCAATGTTTGAAAGATGCTATGCCTGGCAGGAATACGTTACAGAGGGTGCGTGGCCTGATTGCGATATGCTTCCGCTCGGCAGAATTCAGCTTACTGAAAAATTGCCCGAATACAGAAACAGATATACCCGATTCACTCGTGATGAGCAGATTACTATGATGACTCTCTGGGGCATTTTCCGTTCACCGCTTATGATGGGCGGCGAAATGCGTGATAACGATGAATTCACTCTTTCTCTGCTTCAGAATTCGGAGCTGATTCATATGCTTAAAAATTCCTGCGGTGCAAGGCAATTCAGCCGCAAGGAAACCGACGGCAAGGGCGAAATCATTTGGACTTCAAAGGGTGACGGATGCAAGTACGTTGCACTGTTCAACACCGATGACGATATCAGAAGCATTGATTTTGACGTTACCGATATTGCAATGGGCGGCTGTGAATACGTTGTGTGGGATATGTGGACTCACTGTCAGTATACGGAAACTTCCGACGTTTTTTCTGCTGACGTTAACAGCCACGGAGCACGCCTTTTTAAAATTTATATGAAATAAGGGGTTATTATGGAGAGAACACCCAATTACAGATTTGCTACCGAAAAGCCTGACCATATTATGCTCAGCATTTCGGGCGATGCAAGATATTCGATGACAGTTACCTGGCGTATGCGCGCCGATGTTGAAAGCGGTTACGTTGAATACTATGAAAAAGACGGCGAAAAGAAAACCGTTGAGGCGATTGTAAAGCCCTTCAAAAGCGACGTTAACACGAGCAATATTTTCTTTGCGAGAATAGAAAACCTCAAGCCCGGTACAAGATATTATTATACCTGCGGTGACGGTACAAACCGCAGTGAGGAATTCTGGTTTGATACGCAGGAAGAAAACCTCACCAAATTCAGCTTTATTGCCATTTCCGATCATCAGAAGGATACCGACCACTATGACCCTGATTATTCGGCTCTTAACAAGTTTCTCAAGGATACTCTTGCAAAGCATCCCGAGGTACGATTTATCCTGACTGCAGGCGATAACACCAATTGCGGTCAGCATGAAATCCAGTGGAATGCGATGTTTGTCGGTATGGAAGGAATCATTGAGCATATTCCATATATGATGTGCTGCGGCAACCACGATAACCGTGGCTTTGCGCAGTATTTCCCAGATGAGATTGACAGATATTATGCAGAGCCTGCAGAATTCTTCAACACTCAGCTTGAATATTCGTATCCCAAAAACGGCCCCGAGGGTTGGCAGACCGAGAATTATTCCTTTGATTACGGTAATGCTCATTTTATTGTTTTTGGTGTCAATGAGCCTGAGCTTGTTAACGAGTGGGCGATAAAGGACCTTGATTCCAGCGACAAGACCTGGAAATTCGGAAGCTATCATTTCCCGATTTATTATTCGGGACCCAACCTTGCCAACGATGATGCTTATCCGATGATGCGTGAATGTATGGAAAAGCTCGATATTCTTTTCTCGGGTCACGAGCATAATTTCTCAAGAAGCTATCCCATCAGGAATGAAGAGATTTTTGATAAACCGTCGCAGGGTACGATTCATTATGAGCTCGGCAACGCTCATTCCAATCCTCCCGGCACAAAAACCTGCGATAAGGTCTGGCATTGCTCTTTCTATCCGCAGGAAGAATCCGTAAGTATGTATGCTCTTGTTGATATTGACGGCGATAAAATCACTCTCACCGCTAACCTTGATGACGGCAGAGTTGTTGACGAATGTCTCGTTGATAAATCAAAGGATGAAATCAGACCCTACAGAGTTGCCCCGATATTCGGCGAAGGAAGAACAAGAATGTTCTATAAGGGCGTTGACCTCGGCCTTTGCGCATCATCAACTCCGCCCGTTAGCATCGACGGTTTATGGTTTATTCCCGTTGCAATTCTTTTCAGCTTCATCGGCGGCGAAGTAAAACGTGAAAAGGGCAAGGTGTTCGCATCTGTTTACGGCAGAGAAGGCTTGTTTACAGAAGGAAGTGCCGTTGCCGTTACCAACAAAGGTGACGTTGAGCTTTCTGCTCCCGTTTTCAGAGGAAACGAAGGCCAGCTTTATATTCCCGTTGATTCATTAACTAAAATTTACGGTATGAAATGGGCTTATGCCGAAAGAAATAATTTCATAACAATCGAACACGTTGACGAGGCTCATCCCGTACCTGTTCAGCCGTAAAAAATCAAGACGCATTATCAGCTTGTGTTGATAATGCGTCTTTTAATCTGTTCAGATTTTTAAGGTGGAATATTTATAATGCAATAACCAAAGAGGTCTGAAGAATTTGGCGAAGAAGCTGCTGATAATTGAAGAACTGCATTTGACAGTAATTGTCGCTTGTATTATTTCTCCGTCAGGGTTTATAATCTCGCCTTTAATCACAGCTTCACCCGTATCAATACCTCTTACCCGGCCGTTTTTGTAAAGCAGAATTTTTTTGCCGTTTTGTTCACTGCTCCATTTGATTTCAGAGCAGTTTGCATCTGTCGGAGAAATGAAATACGTCAATTTCTCAACGTCAAAAAGGCGGATGTTGGTATCTGAAATATTGATAATCAATTCCTTTGCACCGTTGTGCTTCAAAGAGGAAATTGCATCATAAATAGCTTTTGTCTGGGCATCGACGATATCCTGCTCGCACGAATATTTACCGGAAACTTCAACTGCAAGTGCTTTGTCAAGAATTTCAGCATTTATATAAATGCTTTTGTCGATTGCGTTTGCAACCTCCACCGCCTTGTTATATTCGGTATAATCAGCAGGAGTTGAATCCTTTGTGATGATATCGGTATAAATCACAACGTCTCTGTCAGTATCGTGATGAGTGATTTCGCAGTAATAAAAAGGTGCAGTGTCATCCGGAGTAAAAATATAAGATTTTCCGTTTGCGCCCTTAATCGGAGTGCCGCCTTCGGTTGATTTCTTTCCGTTCCAATACCACTGATAGGTTAAATCAAAACCGATTGTTTCAATCGAAACCATTTCACTGTCCTCGGTAATATATTCAGGTACGTTTTGGAGAATGACGGGGATTCCGACAAACGTATATCCTTTGTAGTTACTGTATCTTTCAATATATGTGCCGGGCGTACCGTAAACAGTAAGATTGGTTGCGGTCATTTCCGATTCAACAAATTCGTTTGAAAGGATAATACCGCTGTCATTCGGCAAGCTTTTTGTTGAAATCATACTTCTTGCATCGATAGCAACCGCATTGCAGTTTTCAAAGGTGTTTGCACCGATGTATTTTACGTTCTGTATATCAAGATAAATGATGTGTTTGCAGCCGTAAAACGTTCTTGATGCGATTTCTGTTGCGCCTTCAAACGTTGCAATAAGAAGATACGGGCAGTCCGCAAACATCAGGGGCACGGTTTTCTCGAATTCCGGAGCAAGGAAAACGAGCAGATTCTTCGGCAGAGGGGGAGCGTTGGGAGATTTATATGCCTCGGGCTCAAAGCCTTTTGCCGATTCGAGAACAAGATAATAGAGTGAATCGCAACCGCTGAATGCGTTTGAATATACCGTTTCTGCAAGCGGCAACTCGACAAGTTCAAGGCTTGCGCAGTTTTCAAAAGCATTGGAATCAACGTATTTAACGTCAGGCAGGTGAAGATGCTCAAGCTTTATGCAGGAATTGAAAAGTCCTTTAGGTACGGTTTCGAGCTTTTTGATTGTAACTTCTTTAAGTGATAACAAATCCTTGAACGCACCGTCGTTAATCGAATCAAGATGCTCTAATCTGATATTAACAAGACCGTTGCAGCCTTCGAAAGCATCATCTCCGATAGTTACCCTCACGTCAATTTTCGCCTCTGAAATTCCGCTGTTTTTAAATGCTCCTTCGGGAATATCGGCAAGATTTCTGATATTGAGCGAAAACGTGCTTTCTCTAATCTCAAAAGCCTTGCTGCATACATTATAGAATGAATATTCACCGATTTCCTTGATTTCGTCAAAGAAAATATTCTTAAGCCAGAGACAATTATAGAATGCTCTGTCGCCGATTGAAGATAAACCGTGCGCAATCGCCGTTTTCATATCGGGATTTTCAGCAAAGCTTTCAGTACCGACTGACGTTACTGTTTTTGGGAGAATGATTTCTTTTAAGCCTTTGTTTTTGAACACTCCGTCTCCGATTGCTTTAACCGCGATTCCGTTAATCTCATCAGGTACGGTGAGACTTTGTGCCGAGCCCGAATACGAAAGAATCATACCTTCGGAATCTATTTCAAATTCGCTATCTTCAGCAAGAGGAGCAACAATCGCATAGAAGTCCGAGATTCTTGAACGGAATTTATCTTCCGAATAAGCAACCGCAAGAAGCTTGGCTGTTTTGTCAATCAGAATCGGACCCGTATATATTTTTGCCGAAGGATTGTCTTTGGAGGGGACGGTTTCGTCGGTTGTGTAATATATAACGGAGTCGGGAGTTGCGCAGGAAATTGTAAGCTCGAATGCTGATTGATATATAACAGGTGAGTGAGAAAAGGTAGGAGCTTCGGTTTTTTCTCTGTTTGTTATCTGATAGAGAGTCGGTACTCTCAGAATACCCGCACCGAGATAAAGCTCTGAATTCGGCTCAAAGGATTCAAGAGCATTGTTTTTAATAATATCGATAATATCCTCGGGTGATGCATCGGGAATTATGCTCTTAATAACGGCGGCAACAGATGCGACAAGGGGAGAGGCAAGTGACGTGCCCGATGCAGTAAGATAACCGCTTTTGTAGTTTGCAACCATAACCGAAACGCCGGGAGCACCGATATCGATATCACCGTAGTTGCTGAAGTTTGCAACAACGTTATTCTGGTTTGTTGCGGCAACTCTGATAACGTTTGGATAGCTTGACGGGTAGCTGGGTGCATCGGTGCGGTCATTTCCTGCAGAGGAAACAACGATTATTTCTTTTTCATAAGCATTGTCAACGGCGGCCTTGAGGGTTTCGGAATTCTCATAGAAACCAATGCTGACGTTGATTACGTCAACGCCGTCGTTAACCGCACAGTTTATACCTGCGGCAACGGATGCGAAAGTACCTGTGCCGTGCTTATCAAGGACTTTATACGGCTTTATGATAATATTGCTCAGTGTTGCATCTGCAATGATGCTCGCAACCTGGGTGCCGTGACCGTTGTCATCATCCGAGCTGTTTCTCGTACCGCTGGAGCTTGTGTTGATTTTTGTCGGCTCTACGCGTCCTTCAAGATATTCGTGCTTGGCATTTACACCCGTATCAACAACGGCTATGCTGACGGTTTTATAGCTGTCAAGATTAGGCTTAAGCTCATATTTTAAAGTAAGCATTCCCGAGTTAGCCGTGCCCCAGGATATGTTATCAAAACTGACAGCAGCAGTAGAGATTTTATCCTCTGAAACAGAGCAAAGCTGTACCTTTTTATCGGGCTCAACAAACTGTATACCCGGTCTGCCGTTATAATAATTGTAGGCAGATTTTGCTTCATCGGGGGTCTCATACTGAAGCACCCAGAGGTTGTCATAACCCGATACAACGCTGATTGCATTGCGTGTATCAATGTTGCGCGCAGATTTGACTATCAGTCTTGCGGTTTCAAAACCGTCATCCGATTCTTCCGCATAATAGTAAGGCAGATTCTTGTTTTGCTCGATAAGCTGTGAAACGTCATCGGCAAATTCCTCTGCGCTGATTTCGGCAGAAACGCCTGTGCTTCCGCCCGATACGCTTACGGTATCGACAGCGGCAATCGCACCCAATGTGCAAGCCGAGAAGCCGATGCATAAGCTCAGCAGTAAACATAATAATTTTTTCACAATATACAACTCCGATTTAATAATCTGTTATTAAATTATTAATAAGAATTATAATATAAAATAATAAATTGTTCAATAAAATTTAACAAACTTATACACTTATAAAATATAATGTTCGGTTTGTGAGGTTGATTTTATATTATTAATGTTTTATAATAAAAATCGAGGTGATAATATGTTAATTGATTTGCTGAATAAAAACCGTTCATTCAGAAGGTTTGATGAAAGCTATGTGATTGAATCTGACGTATTAAAACATCTGGTTGAGCTTGCAAGGCTCACTCCTTCGTCTGTCAATTGGCAGCCGCTTCGCCTTGCTCTGATCAATGACAGAGAAAAGAACGCACTTATATTTGATAATCTTGCGTGGGCAGGGCTTCTCAAGGAATGGAAAGGACCTGCAGAGGGTGAAAGACCTTCGGCTTACGTTGTTATTCTGACCGATACAACCGTTGCAAAGAATATGAAAACCGACGTCGGTATCGTTGCCCAGACAATGATGCTCGGTGCGGCAGAAAAAGGTCTTGGCGGCATGTGCTACCCGATGATGGTGGGAAGCTGTATCATCAGCTTTACCTTGTCCAGTATCTGGCTGCTGAAAGAAAAAGTCAAACCGGTTCAGCTGGCTGCATTGATCGTCTGTCTCAGCGGGTTGGTACTGATCTGCACGCAGGCATAAAAAAGGGCGGCTCCGGAGGAAGTGGAAACCGCCCGCAAACTCTCAGCTCAACAGCTTATCCAAGCAGATTTGTCCCGATCTTGAAAATCGTTCCCAGCTGATATACGATCATTGTCGTAATGTAAGCGAGGAGGAACAAGCCGATTCCTTCTGCGAACATCATCTTCCATGAGTTCAATTCCCGGCGAATGATCGCCAGTGTTGCCAGACAGGGGATGGAGAGCAGACAGAACAGCATGATACAGAATGCCTGAAGCGGAGTATAAACCTTCCGCATTTTTTCCCGCA
>JAZNUD010000027.1:0-18280 GCA_045592085.1 Acutalibacteraceae bacterium
AAGCCCGCTTGGCCCCCGCCTTCATCGTGATCCGCCAGGACACAGGGATCGATCCCACCCTGCCCCGCTTCCAGCGGGACGTTGGTATTGTGGCGCAGACCATGCTGCTGACAGCGGGCGAGATGGGACTCGGCGGATGTATGATTGGGAGCGTAAACAGAGAAAACGTTGCCCGTATTCTCGGTATTGACACTGACAGATATTCGATTGACCTTGTGCTTGCACTCGGAAAGCCTGCAGAAACGGTTAAAATTGTTGATATCCCCGAAAACGGATCAACAAATTATTATCGTGACGAAAACGGCGTGCACTACGTGCCCAAGCGTACTGTTGAAGATTTGATAATCAGTTAAGGGGTGATTGATGTGGCATCGCTTCCTGTGAGCAAAAGAGAATATGATAATTCTGTATTGACAGCGGATTTCGTTTCGAAAACGAGAAAATATTTTGAGGATAAAAAAATATCTGATTTCAAATTCACGCCTTTAATTAAAGGTTATGAAATAACGTATAATGAATATAAAATTGTTATTAAACAAAGGCTGTTCGGCGGAATAAATATCAGAAGATATAAAAACGGAATTCCTGAAATCGGCAAAAAATATTCATCACACTCTCCGCAGGATAATGATTTGATTATCAATAAAACACTCGAATAAATAATAAAGGTCGGTATCAAAACGATACCGACCTTTTGATATTAGTGATGGAAAAGTCTCATGCCCGTGAAGCACATTGTCATACCGTGCTTGTTGCAGGCGGCGATAACGTTATCGTCTCTGATTGAGCCGCCGGGCTCTGCAATGTAGCTTACGCCGCTCTTTGCAGCTCTTTCGATGTTGTCACCGAAGGGGAAGAATGCATCGCTGCCGAGAGCAACACCCTTTATTGTTGCAAGGTAAGCCTTCTGCTCTTCCTTGGTGAAGGGCTCAGGTCTTTCTGAGAAGAGGGTCTGCCATACGCCGTCAGCAAGCACGTCCTCATATTCATCGGAGATGTAAACGTCGATTGTGTTATCTCTGTCAGGTCTGCCGACTGTATCAAGGAAGGGGAGGTTGAGCACCTTTTCGTGCTGTCTGAGATGCCAGATATCAGCCTTGTTGCCTGCAAGTCTTGTGCAGTGAATTCTTGACTGCTGACCTGCGCCAACACCGATAGCCTGACCGTCAACTGCATAGCAAACGGAGTTTGACTGTGTATATTTGAGCGTGATGAGTGCAATGATGAGGTCTCTCTTTGCTTCGTCGGGGAATTCCTTGTTTTCAGTAACGATATTTGCAAGGAGTTCTTCATCAATCTTGAAATTGTTTCTGCCCTGCTCGAAGGTGATGCCGTAAACCTGCTTGATTTCCTGTGCGGCAGGTACGTAATCGGGGTCAATCTTAACGATGTTGTAGTTGCCGTTTCTCTTTGACTTGAGGATTTCAAGTGCTTCGGGCTCGTAACCGGGAGCAATAACGCCGTCGGAAACCTCACGCTTGATGAGCTTTGCGGTTGTAACGTCGCAAACGTCGGAAAGAGCAATCCAGTCACCGAAGGAGCTCATTCTGTCTGTACCTCTTGCTCTTGCATATGCGGTTGCGAGAGGTGAATCGTCAAGACCTTCAATATCGTCAACGAAGCATGCCTTCTTGAGCTTGTCGCTCATCTTGATGCCTACTGCTGCGGATGTGGGAGAAACGTGCTTGAATGACGTTGCCGCAGGCATACCGAGAGCTGCTTTGATTTCTTTAACAAGCTGCCAGCTGTTGAAAGCGTCAAGGAAATTGATGAAGCCGGGTCTGCCGCAAAGAATCTCAATGGGAAGCTCACTGCCGTCAGCCATATAAATTCTTGAGGGTTTCTGATTGGGGTTACAACCGTATTTGAGTTCAAATTCTTTCATTTCAGTTTCTCCTTATTTATTTTTGTTAATCATTCTTGCTTCGTATTCGCCCGTTGCAAGGTCGATATATCTTACGTAGAGAGAAATCTTATTCTGCTCATTGAGGTTTGCCCAGATGTTTTCTGTGAAAGCGTCGATGTCATCGGGGATTTCAACTCTTTCGGGCTCACCCGTGAATGTGGGGATGGGGTTGCCGTCGTGGTTATATGTATGGATAAAATGACCGAGACCGCAAAGAGCGGGATATGAGAAGGTGTATCTGTTGCAGGCTGAGCCTTCTGCATCCGAGCTCTTGAGAATGCTCATTTTATATGTGAAGTTACCGTCTGCAAACGTCATCATACCGCTGATTCTGGGGGTGAAGTTGGGAGCATCAGGCTCGAATTCTCTTGTTTCAAGAGCCTGCTCGAAGGTCTTGCCTTCCTTTACAAAATCATAGATTGTATCGGTCTGGTCACCGTTTGTAACGATGAGGTTGTTGCCGATAACTCTGACGGGAGCGTAAATGATGAGTGAGGGGTCCTCAACCTTTGAAGCATCAAAGGGATGGATGATGATTTCGTCACCCTGCTCGATGAAAACTCTGTTTCTGCTGTTTTCGCTTCTGCCCATGATGAAATAAGCGGTAACTGCCTTTTTGCCGTCAGCACTTTTGCCGATAACGATGCCTCTGCCGACGTAGCTGTTATCCTTGATAAGCTCGCCGATGTTGTTGATGTCATAAATACCCATTCTTTTTCTTCCTTTCAAAATGAAATAAGGGCAATCCTATCCGAGAAAGATAAGATTGCCCAGACGGTCGGCTGAAAACGGATTAATTGCTTCCATGCAGTTGATTCTGCTTTTCCGTCAGTCACAAATAATCCTTAAATTTTACAAATAAATCTTATCATACCGATATTATTTTGTCAATGTGAATATTATACTAAATTCTTATTTTGGGAGTTTTCCATTTGCCCATTGCAACGAATATTGCGCCCACAAATACAGACGAAAGCGATGCAAGGCCGGTTGCCAGACCGACGCCGTTGAAGCCGAGGTCGGTAACCATAACAACGATATAAGCCATCGGTACTCTGACGAGTATCGAGCTGAAGCAAGCGTTGAAAAGGGCGAAATTCGTGTATCCTGCGCCGATTGCAAGTCCGTTCATACAGAATACAAACGGTACAAGAAGATAGTCGATTGCGATGAAACGCAGATATTCTCTGCCCGTTTCGATAACCTCGGGATTTGTGTCGAAAAGTCTGATAATAAAGTCGGGGAAAAGTTCAACGAGAGCGAATACGAATGCTGAAATACCGAACGCAATTCCCATACCGGTGAGCATTGTTTTCTTTGCTCTTTCGGTTTCACCTGCACCGATATTCTGACCTGCCATTGAAGAAACCGCGCTGCTCATTGCAAGAGCAGGGAGAATTGCAAAGGAATTGACTTTACCGCCGATACCCTGACAAGCTGAAGCAATATCAGCATTGGGAAGAGAGTTAACAAGTGCGGTGAGTGTGAGGAACGAGAATGAAACAACAATCTGCTGCACAGATGACGGAAGTCCGATTTTGAGAAGCATTCCTGCCTTTTCCTTATCAATTCTGAAATCGGAAACCTTGTATTCGGCAAAGAACTTATTTTTGAAAAGATAAATCAGTGAGAGTATAACGCTCAATCCCTGAGCACCGATTGTTGCATATGCCGCACCTGCCGCACCCATCTGAAACGGCCCGACCAGAATGATATCGCCGATTATGTTGACGATGGTGGCGATAAGCACGAAATAGAGAGGTCTCTTTGAGTCTCCCATACCTCGGAGTATGGCGCTGATAACGTTATATGCAAACATAAAAACGAGACCTGCCATACAGATATAGTAATAATTTTCCGCTTCTTTATAAGCAACCTGAGGTGTTTTCAGGATATCGAGCAAAACCTTGCCGAATGCAAGCATCACCACGGTAAATACAACGGCAACAATCATATATAACGTGAATAACGTACCGATTGTTTTGCGCTGCTCATCAAATTTGTGAGCCCCGCCGTACTGTGCAATCAGCACCGTACCGCCGACTGCAAGGCCAAGCGCCGCACCCGTTACAAGAATGTTGATCTGGCTGCCGATGTTGACTCCCGTAATTCCGTGAGTACCGCAAAGTCTGCCGACGATAATCATATCGGCAACTGAATAAAAAGCCTGAAGTAAATTTGAGAGGAGGAAGGGGATAGCGAATCTCATAAGCTGCTTCGTGACACTTCCTCTTGTTAAATCTTGTCTGAACTTATCTGCCAATTTTTATTTCTCCTGTTTTTTCTCTTTCATTGTGAGCGAAATACGCTTCTTTGCGGCGTCAACGGCAATAACCCAGACGGTTACAACCTCTCCGACCTTGAGCACCTCTGAAGGATGCTTGATGAATTTATTGGTGATCTGCGAAATATGAACAAGTCCGTCCTGATGCACACCGATATCAATGAATGCTCCGAAATCCGTAACGTTTCTGACAGTACCCTTAAGCTCCATACCGGGAACAAGGTCCTTCATATCCATAACGTCTGTGCGGAGCATCGGAGGCGGAAGCTCGTCTCTGGGGTCTCTTGCAGGCTGGATAAGCTCTTTGATAATATCGTTGAGGGTAGGAACGCCGATTCCAAGCTTTTCTGCGGTTGCTTCGGTTCCGAGCTCCTCAACTTTTGCTTTGATTTCTTTGATTGATTCAGAGCCGATATCGGTAGCTTTATATCCGCACAGAGCAAGAAGCTCCTTTGCAGCCTTATAGCTTTCAGGATGAACGCCCGTATTGTCAAGAGCATTCTTGCTTTCTGGAATTCTGAGGAAGCCTGCACACTGTTCAAATGCCTTTGCGCCGAGCTTCGGAACTTTTTTGAGCTGTGAACGTTCGCTGAATTCGCCGTTTTCATCTCTGAAATCTACGATGTTCTTGGCAACCGTTGAGTTTATGCCCGATACTCTTGCGAGAAGCGGAACTGATGCTGTGTTGAGGTCAACACCGACGGAGTTAACCGCATCTTCGACCACACCGTCAAGAGCCGCATCGAGCTCTTTGGGGGGCATATCGTGCTGATACTGTCCAACGCCGATTGCTTTGGGGTCAATTTTAACAAGCTCGGCAAGGGGGTCCTGAAGCCTTCTTGCAATTGAAACGGCACTTCTGAGCGAAACGTCAAACTGCGGGAATTCCTGGGCGGCAAGCTTTGATGCGGAATAAACCGAAGCACCTGCTTCGCTGACAACCATATATGAAACGTCTGCGCTGATTTCACGAAGAATTTCTGCGGCGAAAATCTCCGTTTCTTTTGAAGCTGTACCGTTGCCGATTGAAATGCAGTTAACCGAATGCTTTGCAATAAGCCGCTTGATAAGCTCCTTCGCCTGATTTCTCTGTGCATCGGAATGTGTAACGTAAATAACACCCGTATCAAGCACCTTGCCCGTTGCATCAACAACGGCAACTTTACAGCCTGTTCTGTAACCGGGGTCAAGACCGATAACAACCTTTCCTTTGACGGGAGGAGCAAGCAGAAGCTCTTTTGTGTTAAGCGCAAAAACTTTAATTGCGTTTGCCGCGGCGTTTTCTGTGAGCATATTTCTGATTTCTCTTTCAATTGACGGATAAATCAGTCTGTCATATGCGTCTGCGCCTGCTTCTCTGACAACCTCGGTGCAGGGTGAGCCTTCGGGTTTAAGCGTGGCGCTTGTGATAACGTTTGATGCTTTTACTGCATCAAGAGTAACGCTGACCTTGAGGAATTTTTCTCTTTCGCCTCTGTCAATCGCAAGAACTCTGTGACCTGCAATTTTGCTGACGGGCTCACTGTATTCATAATAATTTGTGTAAACGCTTTCCGTATCCTTATCAACGGCGGAGGTTGTTACAACGCCGATAACGGTAAAAAGATTGCGGAGTCTGCGGCGGATATCGGCATCGTCGGAAATGTTTTCGGCTATGATGTCCATTGCACCCTTGAGTGCATCCTCTGCGGTGGCGACGCCTTTTTCTTCATTAACGAATTCTGCAGCCATTTCAATGGGAGCAGGGGAATCGGCATTCTGTTCAAATATTGCATCGGCAAGGGGTTCAAGACCTTTTTCTCTTGCAACGGAAGCCCTTGTTTTTCTCTTGGGTCTGAAGGGTCTGTATATATCCTCGATCTCGGTAATCGTTGAAGCTTTGTCAAGTGCGGCGGAGATTTCCTCCGTCAGCTTTTCCTGACCTTCAATAAGGCTTCTGACCTCTTCTCTTCTTTTGTCGAGATTGCGCAGATATTCAAGTCTTTCGGAAAGCTGTCTGATAACCTGGTCGTCAAGAGTACCGTGAGCTTCTTTTCTGTATCGTGCAATAAAGGGGATTGTGTTGCCCTCGTCGATGAGCTTGACGGTGTTTTCAACCTGCCAGGTCTGAAGATTGAATTGCGCTGTTAATTCTTTGATAATATCCATTGTTTCACCTTAAAATTTATTTTTGATTTGTCTGATATCTTTTCCCAGGAAAAGTATTGAAACGTAACCGCCGATGATTCTTGAGGTCACTCTCTGAGTATATCTTTCTTCAACTGCATTTTTGGTAAGATTGGTGCTGATTATAACGGGCTTTGAACGGTTAAGGCGAGTATTTATTAAGTTATAAATAGCCGCAACCGTAAACTGCGTTGAGAATTCCGAGCCGAGGTCATCTATGATGAGCAAATCACAGTCGAGAATCTCTTTTTCTCTTTCACCGCTGTTGTTATGGCTGAATTTTTCTCTCTCAAGCGATGAAAGAATATTCTGCGCAGTATCGTAAATAACTCTGTATCCGTTTTCTGCAACGGTGTTGGCGATTGCAAGCGAAAGATGTGTTTTGCCCAGACCCGTTGCGCCGTGGAGATAAAGATTTTCAGAATCGGGTCCGAAATCCTCTGCATAATTTCTGCAGTATTCAAGTACCTCTGCCATTCTCTTTCTGGGAGAAACTCCCGTTGCTTCGTCTGCTGGCAGGGGATAGTAATCAAGATTGAAATTCTCAAACGTGCAGTTTGCACTCTGCGAAACGCTTGCAAGATTATCCTTTGCGATTTCTTTGAGAAGCTGTGTTCTGCATTCGCAAACGTAGCCTTCAATAAAACCCGTATCTCCGCATTTCTTGCAGGTGTACGGAATTTCAAGATAATCTTCGGGATAACCGTTTTCAACAAGCAGTGACTTGATTGCGCTCTGTAAAGTGATGTTAATTTGCGAAAGCTGGGCGATATAGCTTTCCGCATCCTTGCCCATACCGAACGCCTTGACAACCGCAAGACCCGATTCGGCAAGCTTAGCTTCATATTTTGCAATATCGGGAATCTTTTCAGTAACCTCCATATGATGAGCAAGCTGAATGCGATGCGCCTTGTTTCTTCTGCCTTCTATTATCTGTGTAGCCCTGAGAAGTGTTTCTTTTCCGTAACTCATTTTTTATCTTCTTTCTTCTTATAGATTAAGTTTCCGTGGAGCGAGCGCTGCTCGAATTCATCAAGGTCATAGGATGCATCCGATGTTTCCGAAGTCTTTTTCGATGCTTTTTTTGCAGGAGCTTTTGCTGACGCCATTGCGGCTCTGCCTGCCTCAACGTCATCAGGCGTTTTATAGCCGGCTTTAAACCACGTTGTCAGTATCTTATCGGTATAAGAAAAACTTTGTTTACCTATTTTTTCAACGGTTTCTTCATAAGCAAGAATTATCATTTCGGTTGAGAACTTCATATCCGAGTTCCATTTGCGAAGATAGGGGAGCTGTTTTGTTGTAGGTCTCGGGTTACTGAGACCTTCGTTCCTTGCTATTTCGCTCCATACGGAATTGACGTTTTTGAGTACGCCAATCTGCTCTGCAGCTTTTTCGAGAGTGTCAATTTCTCTCTCGCCCCAGTCTCTGCCGACAGCCTGAATATAGCTGTAATTTGTTTTGCCGACCGAAACACAGTAATCAATCAGCATAAACAAAACCTCCGTCGGCAGACCGTAATGGTCGTGAAGCAGAAGAAGTGTGCACTGGCCGTCGTAACCTATTGTTTTGCCCAGCTTCATCTGCGCTTCATTGAAAAGATGTCCTATTTCGGGAGCTTCTTCAATCCTGATTGCGATTTCGGAGCTTGTAGGCTTTGAGGGGGTATGATTGATTTCTTCAACGGGTTTTGATTCGGGCACAACCGTCACGGGTGTCGGTGCAGGAATCGGCTCGCTGACGGGAGCAGGTGCAATTTCAACAGCTTTTCCGTCTGTATGTAAAACTCCCGTGAGCACCCAATACTGAAGGTAATCGTCAACGTCATCCTTTTCGATTTTGAGTGCTTTGCACATTTTATCGATATCAGGATTATCGGGTGCGTTTTTTAAAATCCACAGCAAAACCTTCAACTGCTGTGCCGATGCAAGTCTGATATGCTTATCAACAATTTCTGTCGGTACGGCAAATATCGACCTGAAGAGATTAGGGTTAACTGAATAGCTCATTTTTACAACTCCATAAATTTTCGTGATACCAAAATATTATAGCATAAATCTTCATCAAAATAAAACATTTTTTGAGAAAAAATTATCTTTTTACAGAACCATAATATATAATGTAATTAAATACAAGGTGTTGTGGTGGGGAAACTGTCAACCACAATCGATTTGTCATAAATAACAAAAAGAAAAAGAGACTGCCCGAAAGCAGTCTCTTAATCATGCGTTTAATCAAACGGCTCTTGTAACCTTACCTGAGCGAAGGCATCTTGTGCAAGCATAAACTCTCTTGGGAGTGCCGTTTACAACAGCCTTGACTCTCTTAACGTTGGGCTTCCATGTTCTGTTTGAACGTCTGTGAGAATGGGAAACCTGAATGCCGAATGACACATTTTTACCGCAGAAATCACATTTTGCCATGTGTCACACCTCCTTGTTAGTCATTAACAGATGATATATTAGCAGGTTTCTTTGCAAAATGCAAGTGTTTTTTTGATTTTTTTTTAACTTTTAAAAAAATAAAAATTTTTTCAATTATCTATTGCATTTTTTGTAAGTTTGTTATACAATACCGATAGAACATTTGTTTGATTGAAGTTTGGAGGTAATGTAAATGGCAGATAAAAAGAAAGCTCTTGAAACCGCACTTGCCCAGATTGAAAAGGCTTACGGCAAAGGCACGATTATGCGTCTGGGCGAAAACAGCGGAATGAACGTTGAAGCTATTTCAACGGGTTCCATTTCTCTTGATGCCGCATCAGGTATCGGCGGTATGCCCAAGGGCAGAATTATTGAAATATACGGTCCCGAATCATCAGGTAAAACAACACTTGCGCTGACTGTTATCGCAGAGGCACAGAAGCTCGGCGGCGAAGCTGCATTCATCGATGCGGAACACGCTCTTGACCCTGCTTATGCATCGAATCTCGGTGTTGACGTTGATTCTCTTCTTGTTTCACAGCCCGATAACGGCGAGCAGGCTCTTGAAATTGCAGAAGCACTTGTCCGATCAGGTGCTCTTGACGTTGTTGTTATCGACTCTGTTGCAGCTCTCGTTCCCCGTTCAGAAATCGAGGGTGAAATGGGTGATTCTCACGTCGGTGCTCACGCAAGACTTATGTCCCAGGCTCTCCGTAAGATTGCAGGTGCTGTCGCCAAATCGAATACTATTATTATATTTATCAATCAGCTTCGTGAGAAGGTCGGCGTTATTTACGGCAACCCCGAAGTAACAACCGGCGGACGTGCGCTCAAGTTCTATTCAACAATGCGTATTGAAGTCCGCAGATCGGAAGCTCTCAAGGGTCCCGGCAATGAGATTATCGGTAACCGCACAAGAGCAAAGATCGTCAAAAACAAGGTTGCTCCTCCTTTCAAGGAAGCAGAATTCGATATCCTTTACGGCAAAGGCATTTCAAGAGACGGCGAGATCGTTGACCTCGGCGTCAAGTTCGGTATTATCCAGAAGAGCGGCGCATGGTTCTCTTACGGTGATATGCGTCTTGCACAGGGCAGAGACAACACAAGAGAAATGCTTGTAAACGATCCCACACTTTTCAAAGAAATCAACGATAAGGTTGTAGAAGCTCTTAAAGAAGCCGCTTCCGCTTCAAAAGTGAAGAAGGCAAAGCCCGAAGCACCCGCAGCTCCCGTTCCGCAGCCTACAACAAAAGCAAGTGCAAGAGCAAAGCTTGATATCGTTGTTGACGATGATGACTGATAAATGAAGATTTCCGTTAACGTTGGAAAACAGAATAAAATTCATATTCTTTGCGACGGAGAATATAAATTCACTGTTGATGCCGAATATTGGTTCAGCAGTCCCTATCACGGCGTAGAAAATATAAATGATGAGGAGCAGGCGGCATTTTTGGATGCCGTCGGCTCCCGTTGCGCTTTTATTGCAGGGCTGAGGCTTCTGTCCTACCGTGACCACAGCGAAAAAGAGCTTGTTATGAAGCTTGTGCAGAAAGGTCACAGTAAAGAGTACTCACAGAATGCCGTTCAGAAGCTTAAAGAATATCATTATATAGATGATGAAAGGGTAGCGGAAATTTACGCAAGAGACCTCTTTGAGCGAAAAGGAATGAGCGTCAACGGCATAGTTTCCGAGCTTTGCAGGAAGGGAATTCCGAGAGAAATTGCGATTGAAACCGTCGAAAAACTTGACAACGAGCCAATTTTGCGTATTATAGATTTAATAAAGAAAAAATATTACCGTTATTTAGGTGACGAAAAAGGTGTGCGTAAAACCGTTTCAGCTTTACAGCGTCTCGGCTACAGATGGTCGGATATCAATGCGGCACTTCGTCAGTATGAAATTGAAACGGAGGATTTCAGCGATGTATAAGATTGGTATGATTTCACTCGGTTGTCCCAAAAATCAGGTTGATGCCGAGAGAATGCTTGCTCTCCTTGATAAAAATGAATTTGAAATTGCCGATTGCTACGAGGGTGTTGACGCCGTAATTATCAATACCTGCGGTTTTATTGATGATGCAAAACGTGAGGCAATTGAGAATATTCTTGATATGGCGCAGCTTAAAGAAGAAGGCATTGTCAAAAAAATTATTGTTACAGGCTGTCTTGCTCAACGACATCAGCAGGAGATTTTCAGCGAGATTCCCGAGGTTGATGCCGTTATCGGTATCGGCGCAAACGGTGATATTGCCGATATCGTTAAGCGTGTTATCGAAGGTGAAAGCATTTATGAAATGCCCGATAATTCCCAACTTCCTCTTGTCGGCGAAAGACTTCTCACAACCCCCGAATACTGGTCATATCTTAAGATTGCTGACGGTTGCTCCAACCGCTGTACCTACTGTGCTATTCCGTCAATCCGCGGTGATTTCAGAAGTGTTGAATTTGAGACGCTTATTGATGAAGCAAAGGCTCTTGCCGACGCAGGTACAAAGGAGCTTATTCTTATTGCGCAGGATACCACAAACTACGGTATGGACCTTTACGGCAAGCTCCGTCTGCCCGAGCTTCTTGATTCTCTTTGCGAAATCGACGGTATCGAATGGATTAGACTTCTCTATTGCTATCCCGATAAAATTACAGATGAGCTCCTTGAAACAATGGCACGTCAGCCCAAGGTGCTTCATTATATCGACCTTCCTCTTCAGCACGCTGACGATAAGATTCTCAAAGCGATGAACAGAAGGGGAGATAACGCATATCTTCGTGAAACTATTGCAAGAATCCGTAATGCAATGCCCGATGCGGTTATCCGAACAACATTTATTATCGGATTCCCCGGAGAGGGTGAAGAAGAATTTGAAACTCTTGCCGAGTTTATCAATGAGATTGAATTCGACAGACTCGGATGTTTCTCATTCTCGCCGCAGGAGGGTACTCCCGCATTTGATTTCGACGGTCAGGTTGATGATGAAACCAAGCTTCGCAGAGGCGAAATCATAATGGGAGATCAGATTGATATCGTCAACGTCAAGAATCACGAGAGAATCGGCAATGTATACACCGTTCTTGTTGAAGATTATGACGGCTACAGCGACAGCTACAGCGGCAGAACATATATGGATGCCCCCGAAATTGACGGAAAAATCATTTTTACCACTGACAAATCCTATAACAGCGGTGATTTCGTTGAGGTTGAGGTCATCGGTATGAATGAATATGATTTGATAGGAAAAGATATTTCATAAAGGAGTTTTTATGAATTTACCCAATAAATTAACCGTTATCAGAATAATTTTAACCCCGTTTTATCTTGCGGCAATGCTGATTGAATTTCCGTTTCATTATCTCGTTGCATCTTTGATTTTTATTGTCGCATCGCTGACGGATATGCTTGACGGCAAAATTGCAAGAAAAAGAAATCTTATAACAACCTTCGGCAAGCTTTGCGACCCTCTTGCCGATAAAATGCTCACAACCGCCGCCTTGCTTGCATTTATGGAGCTTGGCTTATGCAACGTGTGGATTATTATGGTTATTCTTACAAGAGAATTTCTTGTCACTTCATTCAGGCTTGTTGCATCGGCGCAGGGCGTTGTTATTGCCGCCGGCATCTGGGGCAAACTCAAAACTGCAAGTCAGATGGTTTTCTCGATAATCATAATGTTTGCAATTCATTTCTTTGAGCATTATTCGCTTGATTTCGGTGTTCTTTCGGTTGCATCAAACGTTATTCTCGGCATCACAGCTCTGCTGACCGTTATTTCGGGTATCAAATATATCGTTGACGGTGTAAAAGTCATTGATATTTCAATGTGATTTTGTTGATATTTACGATTGACAATTTTCGTTAAAAAACATATAATGCTTATGATATAAAAATGCTATCGGCGGGAGAGTAACCGTAAGAGTCATATCAGAGAGGAAGCAGGCAGCTGAAAATGCTTCTTATGTTATTGCGGCGAAGTGCACCCGACGGCACGCAGGGGGAATCAACAGTATCTCTGCGCGTATAATCTGCGTTAAAGATTCGGTCAGCGCATTTTGCGTTAACCCTGAGTTATAAACAGGAGTGGAACCGCGTTCATTTACGCCTCCGTGGTCAATTTGACTGCGGAGGATTTTTATATTTACGGAGGTGTTTTGATGTTCAGACAGCTGCGAGAGGATATCGAGTGTGTCAAATCCCGTGACCCTGCGGCACGCTCGGTGCTTGAAATATATTTTCTTTATCCGGGTCTGAAGGCAATCAGACTTCACAGATTAGCCAATTGGTTTTATGTTCATAAAATGTTTTTTATGGCGCGCTGGATTTCGCAGAGAGCCTCAAAAAAGACTGGTATCGAAATTCATCCTGCCGTTAAAATAGGCAAAAGATTTTTTATCGACCACGGTACGGGTGTGGTTATCGGCGAAACTGCCGAGATTGGTGATGATGTTACGATTTATCAGGGTGTTACCCTCGGCGGTACAGGCAAAGATACGGGTAAACGTCATCCCACAATAGGAAACAACGTTATGATCGGTGCAGGTGCAAAGGTGCTTGGTCCGCTCGAAATCGGCGATAATTCACGAATTGCCGCAGGTGCCGTTGTTCTTCACGATATTCCTGCGAATTCAACAGCCGTCGGCGTACCTGCAAGGGTAGTCAAGAAAGACGGAATAAGGGTTGATGACCTCAATCAGGTTGATATTCCCGACCCCGTTGCCCAGGAAATTGCCAGACTTGAAAGCGAAATTATTACGTTGAAAAACCAACTCAACAAGGAGGATTAAAATATGAAAGTTTTTAACACACTTACAAAAGAAAAAGTCGAATTTGTCCCCATTAATGAGGGGGAGGTAAAGATTTATGCCTGCGGCCCTACGGTATATAACTTTATCCATATCGGTAACGCAAGACCCATCTGCGTTTTTGACGTTCTTCGCAGATATCTTGAATACAGAGGTTATAAAGTAACCTTCGTTCAGAATTTTACGGATATTGACGATAAGATTATCAAGCGTGCAAACGAAGAGGGAACGGACTATGAAACCGTTTCAAAGAAATATATTGAGGAATTCTGGACGGATGCAAAGGGTCTCAATTTCAGACCAGCAACAATTCATCCTCTTGCAACCGAAAATATTGATAAGATTATAGAAATTGTTTCGGGTCTTATCGATAACGGTCACGCATATGCCGTTGACGGCGACGTTTATTTCAGCACCAAAACATTTGATGAATACGGCAAGCTTTCTCATCAACCTCTTGAGGAGCTTGAGGCAGGTGCAAGAATTATGGTCGGAGATATCAAGAGAGATCCCATGGATTTCGCACTCTGGAAAGCTGCGAAGCCCGGCGAGCCTTATTGGGATTCACCCTGGGGCAAGGGCAGACCCGGCTGGCATATCGAGTGCTCTGCGATGGTTTGCAGATATCTCGGCGAAAGCATTGATATTCATTGCGGCGGTCAGGACCTTGTATTTCCTCATCATGAAAATGAAATTGCGCAGAGCGAATGCTTTACCGGCAAGCCCTTTGCAAAATACTGGATGCATAACGGCTACATCAACGTTGATAACGTCAAGATGTCAAAGTCACTCGGCAACTTCAAAACAGTTCGTGACGTTGCGGCTGTTTACGGCTATGAGCCCATCCGTTATCTTATGATTTCTTCTTCCTACAGAAGCCCCATCAATTACAGCATTGATATCATCGAGCAGTGCAAGGCTTCGCTTACAAGACTTTATACCTGCCGTGACAGCATTGATTTTGAACTCAAGAACGCCGTTGAAGGTGATGTTAACGAAGAAATCAAGGCTCAGCTTGACAAGAGAGTTGCTCAGTTTATCGAAGCTATGGATGATGACCTCAATACTGCTGACGGTATCGCCGCAGTGTTTGAGCTTGTCAGAGATATCAACACGCTCGTTATCGGCAAGGGTGAATCAAAGGCAACCGTTGAATATGCGGCAAAGATTTTTGATGAGCTTACGGACGTTCTCGGTCTTGTTTATAATCGCAAAGCCGAAGTTCTCGATGCTGATATCGATGCAATGATTGAAGCAAGAACTCAGGCAAGAAAAGATAAGAATTGGGCTGAGGCAGACAGAATCAGAGACGAGCTCAAGGCTATGGGCATCGTTCTTGAGGATACGGCTCAAGGCGTTAAATGGCACAGAGAATAATTTTTAATTGGTTTTATTGTCAAAAACTCCGCAGAGAACGATGTTCAAAGCGGAGTTTTATGATGTTTTCAACAAAATTTGTTTATAAGGAAAATATTTATAAATAATACTTGCATTTCCCGATGCAATGTGTTATAATCCTTGAGCAAATCACACGCATGGCTATTTTTATTATAAGTGCGGCATCAAAAACCGTGTTAATATCAGGCCTTGCGGAGGTTCGTATCTGACATTGGATACAAAATTAACTTAGGAGGAAAAAAACATGTCAGTAGTATCAATGAAACAATTGCTTGAAGCAGGTGTTCATTTCGGACACCAGACCAGAAGATGGAACCCCAAAATGGCAGAGTACATCTTCACAGAACGTAACGGCATCTACATCATCGACCTTCAGAAAACTGTTAAGAAGCTCGAAGAAGCCTATATGTTCATCCGTGAGATCGCAGCTGATGGCGGCGAAGTTCTCTTCGTCGGCACAAAGAAGCAGGCTCAGGATTCCGTTAAGGAAGAAGCTGTTCGCTGCGGTATGCCCTATGTAAACGCTCGTTGGCTCGGCGGTATGCTCACAAACTTCAACACAATCCAGAAGAGAATCAAGAGACTTGCTCAGCTCAAGGCTATGGAAGCTGACGGCACATTCGATCTTCTTCCCAAGAAGGAAGTAACAAAACTCAACCTCGAAATTGAAAAGCTCGAAAAGTTCATGGGCGGTATCACAGAAATGAAGAAGCAGCCCGCTGCTATGTTCATCGTTGACCCCCGCAAGGAAAGAATCGCTGTTCTCGAAGCAAAGAAGCTCGGTATTCCGATCGTTGCTATCGTTGACACAAACTGCGATCCCGACGAAGTTGACTACGTAATCCCCGGTAACGATGACGCTATCCGTGCTGTTAAGCTTATCGCAGGCGCTATGGCAGATGCAGTTATCGAAGGCAGACAGGGCGAACAGACCGCTCCCGAAGCAGCATCAGAGGAGGAATAATATAATGGCAGCATTTACAGCTAAAGACGTTCTGGCTCTCAGAGAGAAAACAAACGTTGGGATGATGGATTGCAAAAAGGCACTCGTAGAAGCTGACGGTGATATGGATAAGGCAGTAGAAATCCTTCGTGAAAAGGGTCTCGCAACTGCAGCTAAGAAAGCAAGCAGAATCGCAGCAGAAGGCGTTATCGGTCTTTACACAGACGGCAAAGCATCAGCTCTTATCGAGCTTAACTGCGAAACTGACTTCGTAGGCAACGGCCCCGAATTCAAGGCTCTTGCTAACCAGATTGCAAAGACAGTTGTTGTCAGCAAGCCCGCTGACCTCGATGCTCTTCTTGCAACAACAATCGCAGACGGCACTCTTTCAGTTGCCGATGCAATTCAGGAGCTCTTCCTCTCACTCCGTGAGAATCTCAAGCTCCGCCGCTTTGTTCTCGTTGAGGGCACAGCAGTTTCTTACATTCACGCAGGCGGCAACGTTGGTGTTCTTGTAAGCTTTGAAACAAATGCAGCAGACAATGCTGATTTCGTTGCTATGGGTAAGAACATTGCAATGCAGGTTGCAGCAATGAGCCCCGAATATCTCACTCAGGCTGATATTTCAGCTGATGAGCTTGCAAAGATGAAGTCAATCACAATTGACAGCTCACTCAACAAGCCCGAATCACTTCCCAAGCCCATTCTCAGAAAGCTCTTTGATAAGGCAGTCAGCGAAAAGCTCTTCAGTGATGAAGATATCGCTGCTTACGAAGAACAGAAGAACAGCAACTTCCTCTTCAATTTCCTTTCAAAGGAAGCTGTTGCAACTCTTGCAAGCCTTGCAGTTGCAGGTAAGGATGAGTTTATTGCTGATAAGATTTTTGCAGGCGCAGTTGAAGGCCGTATCAAGAAGCAGCTCAAGGAAATCTGCCTTCTTGAACAGGCATTCGTTCGTTCCGATCTTTTCGACGGCACAGTAGCAGGCTATGTTGCTGACGTTGCTAAGAAGCTCGGTGCTGAAATCAAAGTTACAGGCTTTGTTCGTCTTGCAAAGGGCGAAGGCATCGAGAAGAAAGAAGACAACTTCGCAGCAGAAGTTGCAAGCATGATGTAATCATTAAAAATTTTTACGGCTGTTACCAATCGGTAGCAGCCGTTTTGTTATTTAATCAAGTTTCATTCTGTATTTTTTAATTTTATAAGTCATAGAGCCGTCACGCTTGGAATGTTCGCCGTAGCTTTCAAACTTCAAGCCGCACTTTTCCATAACTCTGCCCGATGCAGGGTTATCAACAGCATGACTTGCTGTGAAATCTTTTACACCGTGAACATTATGCGAAAACTCTATAATTCGCTTTGTAGCTTCGGTTGTATAACCCTTGTTCCAATATTCATATCTTATGTTATAACCGAATCCCCAGGCACCGTCGTCATTTCCGGCAGGACCTATGCTGATGCTTCCGATAAGAATATTGCCTTCTTTCAACATAATTCCCCAATGGAAATCTTCTTCAACGGGGACTATTTCAGTAATCCATCGAACAGTCTGGCTAATATCGGTGTAAAGAGGATATGACATAAACTTGTTAACTCTCGGATCACTGTGCCACAAAAATGCCGTTTCGGCATCTTCGGGGGTTAAGGGTCTTAAAAACAACCGTTCCGTTTCAAGAACGGGAGTTCTTTCGTAATATAATTCTTGATTTGTTTTATTCATTTTTTACTCCTTTTCTTCGTTTCTATTGCAATAAAAGGTACGGTCATTTCTTCTTCGGTAAGACCTGCGTGAACGCCGACAAACTCGTGTTCTTCACGCTCTATGAACAGCGATTTTTCACCTGTTGCAACAGCAAGGAAATCACCGACAAAATCATAAGTTCTCGGGTGAGGTTTGCCGTGTCCCAAAAGATTTTCCGCAAATACCTCTTCTTTTGTCATAAGCCTGAAATCATTGCCGAAAAGTTTGTTAAACTTGTTTCTGAAATCATCCTTCATACCGTCTTTGACAAAAAAACTCAAAGCTCTGCTCGGTTCAATTGAAGGAGGCCGTTTCAGCATGGAGTTAATTTCAGGGTAATCTTCCAGAAATAAATTTACACTGTCACACAATCCATGGTCAGCGGTTATGATTATAAGTGAATTTTCCAATTTGCCGCAAAGCTTTTCGACTTCTCTGTTAATATGCAGAATTTGTTCGTGTGCTTCTTGGCTGGTCACTCCGTGACCGTGCATTGCTCCGTCGGGCTGATGCCAGTAGGTGTAAATATATTTTTTCTTTCTTTTTCTTGAAAGTCGTTTTACGGTTTTGCAGATATGAGGCACACTTTTTATATGATGCTTTGAAAACGGAGATACGTAAATCG